>DASQDO010000272.1:0-2822 GCA_035634135.1 Actinomycetota bacterium | reverse complement strand
CGAAGCTGTTCGCGTCCGAGGCTTGCCACGAGATCACGCTCAAATCCCTCCGTGTCCATGGGGGGTACGGATATTCCAAAGAGTTCACTGTTGAGCGTCTTTACCGTGATGCACCATTTCTTCTGATTGGTGAGGGAACGTCTGAAATCCAAAAAACGGTCATTGCTCGCAGACTTCTCGAACGGTACAAAATCTAACAGGAATTTCCAGGAAAACGCCAAATTCGGGGTTTACAGCGCCATAGCGTAGTGGGATAACTACGTCCTGTGCACTAGTCCATTCTGGGGACAGGACATAGCTATTGCGAACCAGTAGATACGCAGCCCTCCACGCAACTGCCGAACCCCGAATGTCATTGGCCCGGGTTCGCCTTGCTGAGGTCCTCGAAACGCACCGCGACGAGATCGTCGCTTCCTGGGTCGAGACCGCCGGCAAGGACGCTCGGGTGCGATGGCCCGACATCGACCGGTATCTCCGGTCGCTCGTCGCCGGGCTCAAAGAGGTCTTCCGGGAAGACGACTGGTCCCTGGCGCAGACGATCGTGGACGGGCTGGCCGAGCGCCGGGCCCGGACCGGCGAGCGTCTCGACCAGGCCGTCCAGCGCGCCCTCGTAGCCGGCCGGTACGCCGTGCGGTCCTGGTTCGTCAACGGCGACCAGGAGCTGTGCGACGACCTCCTGCTCGACGCCCTCCACGAGTGCGTGTTCCGCTTCTCGGAGTCGTTCCAGGGGATCCACCTCGAGTCCGAGGACCAGCGGGTGCAGAGCCGGATCATCAAGTCGCTCGTGATGGCGCTCGAGGCCCGCGACCCCTACACGAAGGGCCACTCGATCTCGGTCGCGCTGCTGTCGCAGAAGATCGCGCAGCTACTGGACCCGACGATGGACGCCGACCGCGTGTACCTGGCGGGGCTGCTCCACGACGTGGGCAAGGTGGGGATCCCCGACAGCATCCTCCTCAAAGAGGGCCCTCTGGACGACGACGAGTGGGAGGTCATGCGCTCGCACCCGGCGAAGGGCGCGGACATCCTGAGCCCGATCCGGCTGTACCCGGACGTCGTGGCCGGCGTGTACTCGCACCACGAGAACTACGACGGGACGGGATACCCGACGGGCTCGTCCGGGGACGAGATCCCGATGATCGGCCGCATCATCCGCGTCGTCGACTCGTTCGACGCGATGACGACCACGCGTGTGTTCCGCAAGAGCCGCTCGATGGACGACGCGCTGGAGGAGCTCATGCGCCGCCGCGCGGTCTACTACGACCCCGAGATAGTGGACTCGCTCGTGGAGATCGTGGAGACGCCGGGCATCATGCGGGAGCTGGGCCTGGCGTCGCTACAGATAGAGATGGGCGAAGCGGCCGTCTAGCGACACCTCACGGATGCGGGGGGTCTTCTCTCACTTGCAGAACAGAGGCCGGCCCTCGCGTAGCTCGTGCGCGACGTGGTCCCGGACGCCTCCGTAGTACTCGTCGAGCGGCATGTCGCCGCGGTCGTACTCGACCCATGCCGGCGGCTCCCGGATCGTCGACCGTTCGTCGACCTCGGCTCGCCATCGTCTGCAGGCGGAGGTGTGCTGCGCGGCCTCCACCACCAGCAGGAAAACGACCGGCAGCGACCCGACGACGAAGATCAGCGTCAGGAAAGGATGCCTGCGGATGCTCCCCACAGGTACAGCGTAGGAGCGGAGGCGGCGCTAGTCGAGGTCTCCGGCTTCGACGCGCTCGAGGCGCTTGTCGCGGACCAGCTTGTGCCCCGTCAGGTGCTCGAGCCTGTCCGGCTCCTCCATGCCCTGCGCCACCAGGCCGTTCAGGTCTCGCAGCGACACGATCCCGACGACTGTGCCGTCGGTGTCGACGACCGGGAGGTGGCGGAACCACTTGTCGAACATGATCTGCGCGGCCTCGCGGACCGACAGGTCGGACTTCACCGTCACGACGTCCGCCGTCATCACGTCGCGCAGGCTCACCGCCTTCGGGTCGTGGCCCTCGCCGATCGTGCGCAGGACGTCGCGCTCGGTCACGATGCCGACGAGCCGGGTGCCCTCCATGACGAGCAGCGAACCCGTCTGCTGACGCCACATCTTCGACGAAGCCTCGGCGAGAGTGTCGTCCGAAGCGTCGGTCACAGTCGCCTGCGTCATGATGTCCGAGACCTTCACGCCGCTGATTCTAGACTGCGCCGGTGCAACTCGGGCTAGCGCTTCCGCACTACGACACGAGCTACCGGAACGAGCCCGTGGCGTGGCCCTCCGTCCGTGACTGCGCACTGGCCGCCGACCGCTCCGGTTTCTCGTCCGTCTGGGTCTCCGACCATCTCTTCCTCGACTGGGGCAAGTACGGGGGCCCGGCGACGCGGCAGGGGTCGCTCGAGTGCTGGACGACGATGACCGCGCTCGCCGCCGCCACCTCGAAGGTGCGAGTGGGCTCGCTCACCCTGTGCAACGACCTCCGCAGCCCGGCCCTCGTCGCGAAGATGGCCGCGAGCCTCGACCTGCTCTCCGGCGGGCGCCTCGACGTCGGCCTCGGCGCCGGCTGGTACGAGCCGGAGTACCGGGCGGCGGGGATCGACTTCGATTCGGCAGGCACGAGGATCCGGCGCCTCGGCGAGGCCGTCGAGATCGTCGGCCGCCTGCTCGCCGGCGAGGAGCTGACGTTCGACGGCCGGCATTATCAGGTGCAGGAGGCGATCTGCCTCCCGCGGCCGGCGCAGAGCCCGCGGCCCCCGGTCTGGGTCGGTGGCAAGGGCGACCTCCTCCTGAGGACCGCGGCCCGCGTCGCAGACGGGTGGAACTTCTCGTGGATCGGCTCCTTCGAGACCTA
>DASQDO010000271.1:0-3108 GCA_035634135.1 Actinomycetota bacterium | reverse complement strand
GCACGTCAGCCCCTGATCTCCCCCGGGGGCGACGACGTACCGCTTCGCACGGCGCGACTCGAAGTTCGTGTAGTAGGCGGGGCGCTCGGAACGATCCACCGCGCCGACGCACAGGACGCCGTTGACCGCGGCGGGCTCGGCGCACAGCGGCAGCGACTCGTTGCCGGACGACGCGACCACGACCGCTCCCTTGCCGAGCGCGTACGAGATCGCGTCGTGCACCGGCTTCATGTTGCCGGTGATCGAGTCCACGTGTCCCGGCGGCGAGTACGACAGCGAGAGGTTGATCACGTGCGCGCCCTCGTCCGCGGCATACCGGACACCGGCAGCGATGCGGGCGGTGCGATCCTGCTCGGCCCCCAGCACGCGCACCGGGAGGATGACGGCCTTCGGAGCGACCCCTGCGACACCGACGCCGTTGTTAGTGACCGCCGCGGCGATGCCGGCGACGTGCGTGCCGTGACCGGAGGTGTCCTGAGCCCCGTCGGTGTCGGCCTTGCCGTCGACGAAGTCCATGTCGCGCTCGACGTCGACGTTGGCGGCGAGGTCCGGATGGGTCAGGTCGACCCCGGAGTCCACGACCGCGATCGTGATCCCCTCGCCGGTTGCGAGCGGCCACGCCTCGTTTGCCCGGATGCGGGTCAGGCCCCACTGCTGGCTCAGCATGGGGTCGCCCGGCCCCCCGTCGTCGGACGCCGCGGGAGGGGCCCAGATCAGGGCCGGCAGCATCGCGACTAAAAGAGCTTTCTTGAACACGCAGGGCCTTTTGCTCGAAAGGTTCCTCAGTGGATTTTCGCCTCGGAGGGGGCCTCTCCTGCCTTGCTGGAAAGACCCTCCAGTTGGACCTTAACGGCCACGACCGGCCCAGGGTCGCGCCCCCGGGGGCCTAGGCTGAGGCCATCTTGAGCTCGCCCCGGTTCACCAGCATCGAGGACGTCTCCTCCCGGCTCGAAGCGGGCGGCTACCTCGCGGGCGAGGACGTCGCGACCGTCGTCTACCTCGCCGGCCGCCTCGGCAAGCCGCTGCTCGTCGAGGGGCCCGCCGGAGCCGGCAAGACCGAGCTGGCCAAGACCGTCGCTGCCGCCCTCGGGCTGCGCCTCGTGCGCCTCCAGTGCTACGAGGGCGTCGACGAGACGAAGGTCCTCTACGAGTGGAACTACCGCAAGCAGCTCTTGCGGATCCAGGCCGGCCAGGGCGCGGGCTGGGACGAGCTCTCGGACGACGTCTTCGGCGAGGAGTTCCTGCTCGAGCGTCCGGTCCTCCAGGCGCTGCGGTCCGAGGAGCCCGTCGTGCTGCTGATCGACGAGGTCGACAAGCTCGACGTCGAGGCCGAGGCGCTGCTCCTCGAGGTCCTGTCGGACTGGCAGGTCTCGATCCCCGAGATGGGAACCGTCGTAGCGCGCGGCGAGCCCTTCGTCGTCCTGACGTCGAACGCCGTGCGCGAGCTCTCGGAGGCGCTCAAGCGACGGTGCCTCTACCTCTACCTCGACTATCCCGACCTCGAACGCGAGAAGGCGATCGTGCTGCGCCGCGTGCCCGGCCTCGGCGAAGCGCTCGCCGACGCGGTCGTGCGGATAGTGCGCAGCATCCGCGAGCTCGAGCTCAAGAAGCCGCCTTCGATCGCGGAGACGCTCGACTGGGCGCGGACGTTGCTCGAACTCAGCATCACGACGCTTGACGGCGAGGCGCTGCGCCGCACGCTCCCGGTCCTCGTGAAGTTCCGCAGCGACATCGAGAAGGTGACCGGCGAGCTGAAGATCGCACCGCCGGAGGGGTAGTGCTCGATCGCCTGCTCGAGCTCACCAATGCCCTGCGCGACGCGGGCGTGCCGGTGTCGACGAGCGAGGCGATCGACGCGGCCCGGTCCTTGGAGCACGTCCCGGTCGAGAGCAAGGCCGCTCTGAAGCTCGCGCTGTCGTCGACGCTCGTGAAGACTCCCGCGCATAGCGCCGCCTTCGACGCGCTGTTCACGATCTACTTCGAAGCGGGGTTGCAGGAGAGGCCGGCGGAGGACGTCGAAGATCCGGCGGATCTGCGTCGCGAGATCGAGAGTGCGCTCACCTCGGGGGACGGAGCGGGCCTCGGCGACCTCGCGAGCCGCGCCGTCGAGACCTTCGGGCGCGTCGAGAACAGCCCTTCGGACAGCCTCTATTTCGAGTACCCGGTGACGCGCGCGCTCGACCTCGACGGGCTGGGGCAGCGGGGGGTGGACGAGACCGACCCCCTACAGCGGCGCCTGCTCCAGGACGCGTTCGACGAGAGGGTGCGGCGGTTCCGGTCGGCGGTGACCGACGAGGTGCGCAAGAGGGTCGTGCGGAGGCGGGGGCCGGAGGCCGTCGCTCGCTACGCGGTCCCTCCCGTGCTGGAAGACCTCGAGCTGATGACCGCGGCCGCCGACGAGATGGCCGCGCTACGCCGTGCCGTCAGGCCGCTCGCCCGCCGGCTCGCGGCCCGGATGGCGATGAAGCGCAGGCGCGCGGCCCGCGGTCGCCTCGACGTACGCAGGACCGTGCGGCACTCGCTGTCCTCCGGCGGCGTTCCCGTCGAGACGTTCTTCCGCGCGCGGCCCCCACACCGCCCCGAGCTCTTCGTGCTGTGCGACGTGTCGAGCTCGGTGGCCAGCTTCTCGCGCTTCTCGCTCATGCTCGTCCACGCGCTCTCGTCGGAGTTCCAGCGCGTGCGCTCGTTCGCGTTCGTCGACACCGTCGACGAGGTGACGAGGTTCTTCGACGACGAGGACTTCGCCCGGGCCGCGGAGAGGATGCGCGCCGAGGCCAAGGTCGTACGCATCGACTCGAACTCGAACTACGGCGCCTCGTTCGAGGCGTTCTGGGAGCGCTTCGGCAAGGAGCTGGGCCCGAAGTCGACCGTGCTCGTGCTCGGCGACGCGCGCAACAACAACCGGCCCCCGCGCGAGCACAACCTGCGCAAGATCGCCGAGCGGGCGCGGCGCACGATCTGGCTCAATCCCGAAGCGCTCGTGTACTGGGACAGCGGCGACTCGATCGCGAGCCTCTACGCGGCCCAGGTCGACGAGATGGTCGAGGTGCGCAACCTCCGCCAGCTGGAACGGTTCGTCGAGGGGAAGCTGACGGCCTAGCCGGCGTA
>DASQDO010000270.1:0-2520 GCA_035634135.1 Actinomycetota bacterium | reverse complement strand
CGTGGTCTGCCAGCAGTCCGGACACTCCTTGCCGCCCGTCACGCTCGCCAGCTCGTCCACGAACAGCTCCCGCACGATCTCCTTGCCCATCGATTCCTCCTCTCGGTTTGCCCGCGAGTTGTTTCTAGTTCGCCTCCCGATTCCCCTCTACGGCGTGATCGAGATCAGGTCCTCGATCCGCTCCCACCAGCCACAGCAGCCGTCGAACGGGCCCTCTTCACAGAAGGCCTCGGTCGAATAGTCGAGGCCGCCGTGGAACCCGCCGCGGACGTCGGTGAGCTCGTCGATGAACAGCTCGCGCATGTCGCTCCTTTCGCACCCATCCCGTACGAATCGGGCGGTATTGTCCCCCGCCTCCTCGGATTGCTCAAGTCATTGGTAAACGCGCGAAAAGGCGCCGCCCCCTCAGGGACGGCGCCAGGTCGAGACGGCGGGACTACTAGATCGGCTGCGTCTCCACGGTCTCGCCGCAGCAGCCGAACGGGCCTTCCTCACAACAGGCCATCGTCGTTACGGTGTCGGGCTTCCCCGGCACGCCGCCGCGGGCCCCGCCTCGCACGTCGGCGAGCTCCTCTACGAACAGCTCACGCATCTTGGGCTCCATCTCGAATCCCCTCCCAGTCGGTTGACTCGGCGGATTGTCGAGGAAGGTTCACCTCGCGCTCAAGGGGATAGTTGAGAAATGACCCGGTAAACCACCCGGCCCCCCCGGATGGGGGAGGGCGCGGACTAGTCCGCTCGGCGGCCTCACAGAGGGACGTCGCCCGCTCGGCCCCAGTAGTGGATGCGACGCTTCGTCCCCTCGGCCGGCCTGATCCTCCAGGCCCTCGTCGACTCCCGCCACACGGCGAGGTCGAAGGTGCCGTCGCCCGTGTAGTCGCCGGGCACGGGGACGTCGAGCAGGTCCCTGCGCCCCCAGGTGACGAACAGGCTGTCGCCCCGTCCGCTCGGGCGGATCCGCCACTCGCCGGTCGGGGGGCGCCAGACGGCGTAGTCGTGGGTCCCGTCGCCGTCGTAGTCGCCCGGCACGGGGACGTCGCCCTCGAGCGGGTCGCCCCACCGGACCGCTTCGGTCCCGCCCGCACCGAACGCGACCCTCCAGCGGCCGGTCGACGCCCGGTAGTAGGCGAGGTCCGTCCTACCGTCGCCGTCGTAGTCCCCGGGGACGGGCAGGTCGCCGAGGGACCGATCGCCCCACTCGACGTCGCGGACGCCCGAGCCGTCGCCGCTGCTCGGCCGGATGCGCCAGCGTCCGTCGTCCGCGCCGAAGGCCGCCATGTCGGTCCTGCCGTCGCCGTCGTAGTCGCCGGGGACCGGGACGTCGCCGGGCCGGCCGAGCTCCGCGACCTCGTGTCCCTTGCTCCCGGCGTAGCGGACGTACCAGGTCGCGTCGCTCGGGCGCCAGGTCGCGAAGTCGGTGCTTCCGTCCCCGTCGTAGTCGCCCGGGACCGGGACGTCGTTCCCGCGCTGGCGGGCCCAGTCCACGGTGCGCACCCGGCCCGGCCCGAACCTGACGTGCCACGCCCCCGTGCTCGGACGGAAGAGCGCGAGATCGGCCGCACCGTCACCGTCGAAGTCGTTCGACGCGACCGACGAGGTCCAGTACGGAGCACGCCCTCCGCGCCCCCGCTCCTCGTCCTCACCGCCGGCCTCGTCTTCCTCGGAGCCGGCTCCGCCGCCGTCCGAGCCGGAGCCGGACCCTTCGTCTTCCGCCCCCTTGCCGCCCTTTCCCTCCGGCGGCGCGGCGACGATCATCTGCACCTTCGACCCCGGCGGGACGAGGAGGTTGGCGACCGGGCGCGTCGCGACGACGAGCCCGGGCTCGACCTCTTCGCTCTCTTCGGCCTTCTCCTCGATCGCGAGCCCCATCGACGAGAGCTCGAGCCGCGCGCTGGCCGCGTCGAGCCCGACGACGTTCGGTATGGGGACCGGCCGCGGGCCGGACGAGACGAACAGCTTGACCTTCGACCCCTCGCGCACGCGGATGCCGCCCTCGGGCTCGCTGCCGAGGACGGTCCCTTCTTCGACGGTGGCGCTGTGGCGGCGTACGACCGTGCTCTCGAGACCCGCCTCTTCGAGGTCCTCGACGGCCGCGGCGGCCGGGAGCCCTTCGACCTCGGGGACGACCGTCCACAGCATCACGAACGCGATCACCGCCGCTGCCAGGGGGGCCGCGAGCGCCGCGAGCCGCACCGCCCAGCCCGGCACGAAGGCACGCTGGGTCAGCGACGCGTCGAGCTCGACCGGCGCGACGCCGTCCTCGTGCGCGACGACCCGGTACCGATACGTCTGCGCGGCCCCGACCCATTTGCGGCGCCGGGGCCGTACGTACACGTCGACCTTCTGGCTGCGCCCCGGCGGGAAGGCCGGGAACGCGGGGTCGACCCGGGCGACGAGGGCGTTGTTCTCGTCGACGACGCGCACGGCGGGCTCGAGCGACGCGTTGCCGGCATTGATCAGCGTCAGCACGTGGTGTGCGCGGCGGCCGGAGGCTTCGCGGGGGACGAGCGCGCCGCGCAT
>DASQDO010000269.1:0-1705 GCA_035634135.1 Actinomycetota bacterium | reverse complement strand
CCGCCCCCGCCCCTTACACCCGCCCGTAGATGTATTCGTTGAGGAAGTGGATCGTCGCCTCGCGGTGGGAGGCATCGTGGGCGTTCAGGTCGCCGATCGAGATCAGCCCGAGCAGGCCGCCCGTCAGGTCATCGCAGACCGGCAGGTGGCGGAAGCGGCGGTTCTTCATGACCGTCCGCACCTCGTCCAGGTCTTCCTTGGGGCCCGTGCAGACCACGTCGTGCGTCATGACCTCCTCGACCAGCATCGCCGTCGGCGGGCGGTCGCAGACGGCGACCTTCCGCAGCACGTCACGCTCGGTGAACATGCCGACGACGTGATCGCCGTCGCACACCACCAGCGCGCCGACGCGGTGCTCGTTCATCTTGTTGATCGCCTCGAGCACCGTCGCGTCGCGACGGGTGGTGAGGACCTTGGACGACTTGGTCGACAGGACGTCTTGGACGGTGGCCATGACCGCTTCCTTTCGCCCGCTCCGACGTGCGGGGAGGTGAATCAACCCGGTGACGTGAACGCGCCTCGGCAGCCCGACGGGCCGGTTAGTACCACATTTGAGCTGCTCCACGCAACATCGTGAAAACATTCCCAAAGCAAGGCCCCGCTTGGATTTGGTCGAGTCGCATTTGCCCGCTATCGGACTAGAATCGCCCGCCATGCCCCCCCTCCCCGTCGTCGCGATCGTCGGCCGACCCAACGTCGGCAAGTCCAGCCTGCTCAACGCCCTCGTCGGCAAGCGGATCAGCATCGTGCAGGACATGCCCGGCGTCACCCGCGACCGCATCTCCACGCCCCTGAAGGTCGGCGACCGCTACGTCGAACTCATGGACACCGGCGGGTACGGGTTCGTCGACCCCGACCAGCTCACCGACCACATCAAACATCAGATCGAGCTGGCGATGACGAGCGCCCAGCTCGTGCTGTTCATCGTGGACTGCCAGGACGGCCTGACGAGCGCGGACGAGAACATCGCCAGCCTCCTCCGGCGCAAGGGCATCACGACGGTCCTCGTCGCCAACAAGGCCGACGGCCCCAAGGCCGACGTCATCCTGGGCGACTTCGCCCGGCTCGGCCTCGGCACGCCGGTAGGCGTGTCGGCCATGAACGACCGCAACCTCGACCAGCTCACGAGCGCCATCGCCCGCAACCTCGACCTCTCGCACGCGCCGACGAGCATCCCCGAGCCGCAGATCATGGTCGCCATCGTCGGCAAGCGCAACGCCGGCAAGAGCACGCTCGTCAACGCGTTCGCCGAGATCTACGAGGGGCACGGAGACCGCGTCATCGTCTCCGAGGTGCCCGGCACCACGCGCGACAGCGTCGACGTCCGCTTCGAGAAGGACGGCAAGGCCCTCGTCGTCATCGACACGGCCGGCGTCCGCAAGAAGCGGCACATGGTGACCAACGACGTCGAGTTCTACAGCTTCCACCGCGCCGAGCGCTCGATCCGCCGGGCCGACGTGGTACTGATGCTGGTCGACGCGACCGAGCCGGTGAGCGAGCCGGACAAGAAGCTCGCCCGCTACATCGCCGAGGAGCACAAGCCGGTCATCGTCGTCGTGAACAAGTGGGACCGGGTGCTGGAGAACGCGAAGCGGCAGGCGGAGGAGAAGGGGACCGGCTTCAGCCCGGACCTGCTGATGGAAGAGTTCCGCGAGTACCTCGATCAGGAGCTGAAGAATCTGGACTACGCGCCCGTCGCCTTCAT
>DASQDO010000268.1:0-2297 GCA_035634135.1 Actinomycetota bacterium | reverse complement strand
GTCGGTGCGCCTGAGCTTGCGCCGGGCGCGGGGGCCGAGCCTCGACAACGCGGTCCCGCACACGGTGACCTCGCCCTCGGTCGGGACGTCGAGCCCGGCGAGGATGCGGAGCAGGGTCGACTTGCCGCTACCCGAAGGCCCCGAGACGGCCGCGACGCGGCCCCCGTGGAAGGACGCGCTCACGTCGACGAGGGCCTGGACGAAGCGCCCCGAGGCGTCGTACGTCCGGCCGACGGACTCCGCCTCGGCGACGAGCTCGCTCACCGGGACTTCTTACTCCGTAAGAGGGGGCTACCCGCGGACGCGGGTGGGGGATATTGGCGTTCAGATGACACCTTCGAGCCGGAGCAGCGTCTCTTTGACATCGAGGCCTCCGCCGTAACCGCCGAGGCCCCCGCCCGTCCGCAGGACCCGGTGGCACGGGACCACCACCGGGATCGGGTTGGACCCGAGGGCGTTGCCTGCCGCCCGGCTCGCCGCGGGGTTCCCGGCCTTGCGCGCTACCTCGCGGTACGTCGAGACCTGGCCGAACGGGATGGCCGCGGTCGCCGTGAGCACCTTGCGGGCGTAGGGGCCGACTAGCCTCCAGTCGAGCGGGACGTCGAAGTCCTTGCGCCGCCCGGCGAAGTACTCGTCGAGCTCCCGGGCCACCTGCGCCACCTTGCGGGGCGCCTTGACGACCCGCGGCGACACCCTGCGGGCGAGCTCCTCGAGCACGAGGTCCTCGGCCTCCGAATGGAAGCTGATCCGCACGAGGCCCTCGTCCGTCGTCGCCACCAGCAACGTCCCGATCGGCGAGTCCACCGCGTCGTAGGCGACGTCGACCAGGCCCTCCTCGGCCGCTCGCTCGATCAGCCCGTCCGTCGCGGGGGCCGGGGCCGCTCGTGCCGCGAGCCGCGCCTTGATCTCGTTCATCGTTCGATCACCTCTCGTAGTCGTTTCACGCCCTCGTGCGTGCTGCGCCGGGCGGCGGCTTCGCTGCAGTCGAGGACCGCGCCGATGTCCCGGTAGGCCATGTCGTTGACGAAACGGAGGACGACCGCAGCTCGCTGCTTGCCGGGCAGAGCGTCGACCTCGGCCCACAGGCCGGGGTCGGGCTCGGCGGGAGCGTCGTGGGCCGGGTGGGGGGCGCCGTCGAGGGGAGCCGTCGGCCGGGTCGCCCGGGCCCGGTCGATGACCTTGCGATGGGCGATCGTCAGCAACCACGACTTGAGGTTGTCGCCGTTGCGCAACGAGGGATACGCCCGTAGAGCGGCGAGGAAGGTCTCCTGGAAGCAGTCGTCGGCGTCGGCCGGGCCGAGGAGCCCGCACAGGAAGCGGTAGACGTCGTCCTTGTAGGAGTCGAGGAGGACCTGGAACGGGGGCAGCGCAGCGCGGCGGGCGATCACGTGTATTGAACGTCCGGGGGCTCTGGTTCGTGAGGTTGGTGAGGTTGCCGAGGTTGCGAGTCCAACCTCACCAACCACGCGTACCAGACGAACCACGGCCCCCGGACGAGAGCAGTTCCTCGAACAGGGCTTCGTAGGCCTCGGCGATCTGGGTCGGTGAAGGCCAGCCCTCGATCCAGCGCCGGCCGGCCTCGCCCATCGCCCGGGCCTCCGCCGGGTTCTCGACCAAGCGCCGCACCGCCTTCGTGAGGGCCTCGGCGTCGTCCGGGGGGACCGCCACGCCCGCGCCGGACTGCTCGACGACCCGGGCTACCTCGCTGCCCACGTCGACGCTCGCCAGCAGGGGGCGGCCGGCGGCCAGGATCGAGTACGTCTTCGACGGGACGCTCGCGCGCGCCAGGCCCTTCTTCAGCGGGACGAGGTGCACGTCGGCCGCGGCGAGCACCTCGGCTAGATCCCCCTGCGGGTCGACGAACACGACGTTGGGAAGGCCGCGGGCCTTCTGTTCGAGCTCCTTCCGGTCGGTGCCCGAGCCGTTGATCACGAAGACGAGGTCCTGCTCGTGCGCGAGCGCTGCGGCGGCCGTGACGACCAGGTCGAGCGACTGCGAGAGCCCGACGTTGCCGGCGTACATGACGACGGTCTTTCCGGTGAGCCCGTGTCGTCTCCGGTACGCGTTCTCGCGGTCGGCCGGCACGATCGCGCCGGTGTCCACGAAGTTCGGGATCACCTTCACCTTCGAGGGGTCGCGCGTCTTCGCACCGACGTTCGCGCACAGGTCCTCGGACAGGACGGTCACCGCGTCGGCGTGGTCGTAGATCCAGCGTTCGAGCCTCTTGAAGACGGGGATCAGCGGTCCCCGTATCGCGCCCACCTCGATAGCGACGTCCGGGTGGACGTCCTGCACGT
>DASQDO010000267.1:0-2158 GCA_035634135.1 Actinomycetota bacterium | reverse complement strand
ACGCGGTCGGCGATGTCGCGGGCGAAGCCCATCTCGTGCGTCGCGATCACCATGGTCATCCCGGACTCCGCCAGCTCGCGGATCACGGAGAGGACCTCGGCGACGAGCTCGGGGTCGAGGGCGCTCGTCACCTCGTCGAGGAGCAGGATCTTCGGCCGCATCGCGAGCGCGCGGACGATCGCCGCCCGCTGCTGCTGACCGCCCGAGAGCCGGTCGGGATACTCGTCACGCTTGTCCGAGAGGCCGAACCGCTCGAGGAGCTCGAGCCCCTCAGCCTCGGCCTCCTGACGCGACTTTCCGAGCACCTTGCGCGGCGCGAGCGTCACGTTCCGGAGCACGGTCATGTGCGGGAAGAGGTTGAACGCCTGGAAGACGATCCCGATGTTCCGGCGGATCCTGTTCACGTCCACGCCGCGGGCGGTGATCTCGTGACCCTCGACCACGATCCGACCCGACGACACCTTCTCGGTCAGGTTCACGCACTTGAGGAGCGTGGACTTGCCGGACCCCGACGCGCCGATCAGGCAGACGACCTCGTGCTTCCCGACGTCGAGGTCGATTCCGCGCAACACCTCGTTCGCGCCGAAGCGCTTGCAGACGTCCTCGAGGAGGAGGGCCGAGCCGTTGGCGCTCATCCCCCGAGCGCCCTCATCTTGCGGCGGTCGCGCTCGACGAGCCAGTCGGTGACGCGGGCGAGCGGGATCGTGAGGGCGACGAAGAAGAGCGCGGCCACCATCAGGGCCGTGAAGTTGTAGGTGATCGCCATCCGGTCCTGGGCCTGGTGGAATGCGTCGAGGACGCCGACGAACGCGACGAGCGCGGTGTCCTTCTGCAGGCCGATGAAGTCGTTCAGGAGCGGGGGGACGACGCGCCGGACCGCCTGCGGGACGACGACGTGGCGAAGGGACTGGAAGTGCGTGAGGCTGAGCGAGCGCGCTGCCGCGACCTGGCTCTCGTGCACGGACTCGATCCCGGAGCGGTAGACCTCGGCCACGTACGCGGAGTAGACGAGCACGAGCGAGACGAGCCCGTAGACGAAGAAGTTGTCGGTGTAGAGGATGTCGATGCCGAGCGCCGGGATCCCGAGGCCGATCGCGAAGACGACGAGGATCAGCGGCACGCCGCGGAAGAAGTCCGTGTAGGCGATCGCGAGCAGCCGCAGCGGGAACGCCGCCGGGCCCGGCAGGCCGCGCACGACCGCGATCAGAAGCGCGAACACGAGGACGAGCGCCTCGCCGGCAACCATGAGCTGGAGGTTGATCACGAAGCCCGTCCAGACGGGGTGGACGCTGTCGAGCGCCTCCTGCGGGCTCAGGAACGCCTCCTGGAACTTCTTGGCCCCTGGCGCCGTGACGAACACGAACACGATCGCACCGAGCACGGCGAACGTGCTGACCGAGGCGATCAGGGCCGAGTTCCGCCGCATCCGTCCGAGGCGCGGCGGGGGCGGCGTCATCGCCGCGTGCGGGCCCACGGTCGCGTGGACGGGCCCGGGGTCCCGGGGCGTGGCCGTCGGCGCTCGGCTCCGCTACTCGATGACCGGCACGTCGGTGCCGGGGAGCCACTTCTCCTGGAGCTCGGCGAGCGTGCCGTCCTCCTTCATCTCCGCGAGGGCGCCGTTCACGTGCTCGACGAGGCCGCTTCCGTCCTCGAAGACGATGCCCCATTCCTCGTTCGTGACGAACTGCCCTGTGATCACGAGCTCGTCGGGGTTCTCGGCCACGAGGCCGGCGGCGATCGGCACGTCGATGACGAACGCGTCGATCTGCTGGTTCAGGAGCGCCTGGTTCGCGGCCGGGGTCGTCGGGAAGACCTTCGGCTGCTCGTCGGGCTGGATGGTCGAGCGGATGTACTCGAGGCCCGTGGTCTGGGCCTGCGCAGCGAGCCGGAGCCCCTTCAGCGCCTCGATCGTCGTCGCGCCCTCCGCCTCGCTCCCCTTGGGCACGAGGACCGCCTGGTTCGCCTCGAAGTACGGGTCGCTGAAGTCGATCACCTCGTCCCGCTCGGCCGTGATCGTCGTCTCGTTGATGTTCATGTCGAAGCGCTTCGGGCCGGGCGCGAAGATGCTCGTCCACGGGATCTCGAGCCAGCGCACCTCGAGGTCGAGCCGCTTGCCGATCTCGTCGGCGATGTCCACCTCGAACCCGGTCGGGTTCTC
>DASQDO010000266.1:0-4774 GCA_035634135.1 Actinomycetota bacterium | reverse complement strand
GAGGGCACGGCACACCGCGCGGAGCAGAGCCTTCATACGGAGGATCGTAGATGCCGTAGCCGCCGTCACGGCAAGAGGTCGAAGCCCTCGACGTGGCGCGGCTTGACGACTCCGAAGTGACGGTGGTCGAGCGTCGCGACGGTCGCGACGTTCAGCCGCTCCGCCGCGGCGACGACGGAAGCGTCCACCGTTCCCAACGGAAGGTCGCGATAGCCCCACACGAGCTCGGCGATGCGCAGCCAGTCCCCCGGCACGACAGGCTCCGGGATCAGGGCACCTCCCGCGAGATCCCCGAGGAATCGAACCTGCGCCGCCTCCCCGAGCCGCGATTCGATGAGGTACGCGACCTCGGTGATGCAGAGCACGGGGACGAGGAGAGGGCCCGGGTGTGTCTCGAGTAGCTCCAGCGAAGGTTCGTGAGCCCTGTCGTCCGCGTCCGCGTATGCGTACAGGGGGCCGGAATCTACGAGGAGCGCGATCGGTCCAGCTCCATGGCGAGGATCTCCTCGACCCGCGCGGCGGTATCGGGCGTTCCGCTGCGACCGGCCTTGGCAGCGAGCAACCGGCGGCGCTCCGGTTGCCCGAGGTGTGCCGCGATCGCCTCTCTCGTAAGTTCCGACACGGTCATGCCCCTTCGCTCGGCCTCATGGCGAAGACGAGCATCGACCTCGTCCGGGAGCTTTACTGTGGTCCGCTTCATAGGTATGCCAGCATACCTATCGCAAGCTGTCTGGTGTCTTTTCTCCCCTCGTGGGGATGTGGATCGGGAAGACCTCGACGTAGCCCGCCGCCACAGAGCGCGCGTCGCCGACACGGTGCTCCGTCCTCACGGGGAGGGCATCGGCCTGCCGGAAGGGCGGCTGAAGGAACGCTGTTCTGGGTGGACCCGACCGGGATCGAACCGGTTGCCTCCGCCATGCCATGGCGGCGCTCTACCAAGTGAGCTACGGGCCCGGGCGCGGCCCTCTGGGCCGCCGGACAGTCGATGCTAAACCAGCTAAGGCGGGGGTGGTGGTGGAGGTGGAGGAGGCGCGTCCGGGGACGACGAGGAGCCACCCTGGCCCCCTCCGCCCGACGGCCCGCCGGAACGGCCCCGGCCGCGGCGGCGCCTGCTGCGCCTCCGCTTCGCCGGGCGCTCGCCGGCAGGCTCTTCGTCCGCGCCCTCGGGGCCGACCCGAGGCGGGGCCGGAGCCTTCTCGCGCTTGGGGGCCGCGTCGGGCGCGGGTGCGGTCTTCGGCGGCGCCGGCTGAGTCGCTGCCGCCGGCTTCTCCTCGGCCACCTTGATCGTGATCCGGTACTCCTGGGGATACGCGGGGACGCCGTAGTTGGACTGGAGCTCGCCGATGATCTTGTCGAGCGACTGCCCGTCGGGCGGCGCGGTCAGCTGCGCCGGGCGTTCCTTCGGGAGTGCTCGGACGAGGTCTTCCGACGACTTCGGCGAGGCGATCCCGGGCCCGCTCCCCCGCCGGCGACGCCTGCGGTTGCGGGAACGGCCGGACCCGTTACGCCCGGAGGCGTCGAGGTCGCTCGCCTGCTCCCTGACCTGCTGGCCTTCCTGACGCGGCTTCTGGGCCCCCTCGCCCGACGGCTTGCGACGCCTACGTCGCTTCCGCCGCGGCTGGCTCATCGTCCCCCCTTACCGTTGCATCGCTCGATGCCCGGGCCCAGTCCTCCTCGAACGGCACGACGCGGGCGTCCGCCCACAGCCGCTCGAGGTCGTAGTACTCGCGGTCGTCGGTGTGGAATACGTGCACGACGAAGTCGACGTAGTCGAGCAGCACCCAGCGCGCCTCCCGCTCACCCTCGCGGCGGAACGGCTTCATCGAATGGGATTCGGATAGGCGTCTCTGGACCTCGTCCGCGATCGTCCGCACCTGGCGTTGCGTGTTCCCGCTGCAGATCAGGAAGTAGTCGGTGATCACCAACTGCTCGGATACGTCGAGGATGACGATCCGTTCGGCCTTCTTGGCCGAGGCGGCCTCTGCGGCCTCGAGGACGAGCCCCTCGTCGTTGATAGTCAAAGCGTTTCGAGGAAGTCCTTTCCGACGACGATCGTCAAGTCCACGATACCTTGGCTCTGCGCTGCGACCTGCACCTCTCCTACCCCGATCAGGTCCCTCGTGCGCTCCGCGAGCCCGACTCCCTTCGACGACCGGTCGTACGTGATGACCAGCGTTTCCCGGTAGTTCAAGCGGCGGGCGTTGCCCGAGAGGATCACCCGGAAGCCCTCGCCGCCGAGCCTCTCCGCCACGTACTGGCCGACGCCGGGGGCCCCGTTCCCGTTGAGGATCTGGATCCTCACCTCCTTGCCGGTGACCGCCTGCTCACCGATCGTGTCGCGCAGGAAGTCCTCGACCTCCTCATCGTCGACCTGGTAGAGCTCGCTCCCTCCCACGCCGACCTGGCGCACGGGAAGCGAGGCGAGCACCCGGTCGGACGTCTCGGCCTCGGCGAGGAGCTCGAACAGCTTCGCGACCTCGGAGGCCGGGACGTCGGCCTCGCCCAGCGCTGCTCCCGAGCCCCGGACGGCCTCGGCGAGCCCGTCGGCGTCGAACGCGAACGCCTCGAACAAAGAGCTCCAGAACGCGAGGTGCCGCGAGCCGAGCTCGACGTCGTCGCCCTCGAGCCCTTTGACGTAGAGGAGGTCGACGAGGAAGTCGGGACTCAGCCGCTGGGGCCCGGCCCCGAAGATCAGCCGGGCCTGGCCCGGCCCCGCCGAGATCCTCACGTCCTGGGGAACGTCGACGGTGAGCGGGCCCGTCTCGCGCAGCAGGACGGCGGCGTCCGCGTCGGAGAGCTCGACGGACTGGTCGACGGGGGTCCCGAGGAGCGTCTCGGTCGCAAGGAGCAGCAGCGGCACCCCGCCGGACGAGAGCGCCTCGCCCACGGGAAGGAGGCCCCGGCCCGGAACCCCGGTAGCCGTGTGGGCGGGGATGTAGACGACGGCCCCCCGGCCCGTCGCCGAGTCATACGAGAGCAGCGTCATCCACGTCGGACCGGCCTCGGGGCGGCGTTCCTTCGTCCCGAACAGCAGCGTCGTCGTGATCGTGTCCTGCCGCTCGGGCCCGGCCGCCGCCGCGCCCTTCGGCGGAAGCGGCGCCTCGTCACGGGACAGGATCGCGACGGCGCCGGCGACCGCGACGACCGCAGCGACGGCGGCGGCGATCATCCCGCCCTTGAGCTCCTGGCGGCGCTTGCGACGCCGCTGGGTCTCGAGCCGCGCCCGCCGGGGGCCGGGGAAGTCGTGCCCGAGCGGCGGGAGCCCCTCCTCGCCCGAGTCCGTGAGGTCGATCTCGGGGTCGGGCTCGGCGAGCATCTCCTCGTCGTCGAGGGGGCCGAGGTCGTAGTGGACCTCCTCGAAGGCCTCCTCCTCCTCGGCGATGGGCTCGGCTTCGATCTCGTCGGGGAGGATCTCGGGCTCGGGCTCGACCTCGGCGGCCGGTTCGAGGTCGGCCTCGGGTTCCTCTGCGACGGCAGCTTCGGCGACGGGTTCGTGTTGGTGTCGCTCGGGCGTGCCGAGCAGCCGCCGCTTCCACCAGGCCTCCCGCGGGATCAGCGGGCGGCCCTCCTCGACGGCGGGTTCGTCGACTACCGGCTCGGGCTCGGCTTCCGGCTCCTCGACTACCGGCTCGGGCTCGACTACCGGCTCGGGCTCGGCTTCCGGCCCCTCGGCCACCGGTTCGGGGGCGGCATCCGGTGCCGGGTCGTCGGGGTCGGCCCAGGTCGGGTCTTCCCAGTCGCCGTATTCGGCCGCGTCCCGTTCGGCTTGGCGGCGCTTGCGTTCGTCCCACCAGTTCCCGAGGCTCATGCCGACTTCTCCGACGGCTGCCGGTAAAGGTCCTGCTCCCGGACGTACGACGCCACGTCCGGCGGGACCAGCTCGTCGATCGGGAGGCCTTCTCGCACCCGCCGGCGGACCTCCGTCGACGAGACGTCGACTTCCGGGACCTCGGCGAAGTGGATGCGGGGCCACCCCTCGCCCGGACGCAGCGCGCCGGCGTCGAAACCCCATCGGGGCACGGCGATGATCTCGGCCAGCGCCGCCAACCCGTCGGCGCGGTGCCACGTCCCGAGCGTCAGCACCGCGTCGATCCCGGCTACGAAGTAGAGCTCGGCCTCGGGACCGTAGAAGTCGCGCAGGATCGCCAGCGTGTCGACCGTGTAGGTGGGGCCTTTGCGGTCGATCTCGACCCGCGACGCCTCGAAGCGTGGGTTCGTCGCCGCGGCGAGGACGGTCATCATCCACCGGTCCTCGGCCCCCGAGTAGCCCTCCTTCTGCCACGGGCGCCCCGCCGGGACGAACAACACCCGGTCCAGGGAGAAAGAGTCGAGCAACGCGGTCGCCATCGCCAGGTGGCCGTTGTGGATCGGGTCGAACGTCCCCCCGAAGACCGCCAGTCGCCGCACGTCCATGCGTCTAGTCAACCCGAAACCGGCGGGAAGTTGCCGTCAAAGCGGGCGGGACCCGAGATGGCGGCCGCGGGGGCCGCGAACGGTCCCTCGGAAATTGTCAGACATTTGTCTGACAAATCCCGAGGGTCCCGTGAGAGACCTACGTGCGGACCTGGCCCGTCCCCCACACGACGTACTTCGTCGTCGTCAGAGCCTCCAGCCCCATCGGGCCGCGGGCGTGGAGCTTCTGCGTCGAGATCCCGATCTCGGCGCCGTAGCCGAACTCGCCGCCGTCGGAGAACCTCGTCGAAGCGTTGACGAAGATCGAACCGGAGTCGACCTCGGACGTGAAGCGCCGCGCGGCGGCGAGGTCCTCCGTCAC
>DASQDO010000265.1:0-6149 GCA_035634135.1 Actinomycetota bacterium | reverse complement strand
GGTGAAGGAATGACCCTTCTCCCGGGCGAACCCAACATCCAGCAAGTAGAAATAGAAGGAGACTCGCCATGAAGCGCCGCTGGTCCATACCCCTCGCAGGAGCACTCTCGGTGTTGGTACTGGCGTCCGCCGCAGCACAGGGCTGCACCCCGGTCGAGCCCAAGAAGTGGGAGGGGACGATCACGTACGGCGGTGGCGGGTGGCTCGCGGCGAACGTGTTCGAGCACGCGGGCTGCAACTGGAACGGCGCCGACGCCCTCAACGGCACCGACGGGATCGTCTGGGACGTGTCGGGTTACGGCGGCGTCACGGCGACGCTGACGCAGTCGTCCGCCGGCGGGACGCACCACGAGCTCCAGGGGTTCTTCCTCAACGAGAACTGCGAGCGCGGCGGGGCCTGGGGCTTCACCGAGCCGGGCGTGCCGTTCACGATCGGGATCCCCGAGGGGGCCAAGTGGATCGTCGTCTACCAGACCTACGGCGGCGCCCAGACGAACGTGACGCTCGAGACGCCGGGCCGCAAGTGCGAGCCCGTCGACGCCCCGAAGCCGCCGAAGAAGAAGAAGCCGAAGAACCGTAACTAGACACGAAATGTCTTGACAAGTACCTCGACGGCTTAGCGAACCCACTCAGGATGTCATCCGTGCAGCCTTCCCCCCGCGCGCCGCGCTCGTCGATCGCCTTCGTGATCGCTCTTCTGATTGCGTGCGTCGGCGCGGTCGTCGCGCCGACGGCCTCGGGGCAACCCTCTCCGGCCCCCTCGCCGTCCGGCTCGGCCTCGCCCGGCCCGGCGGGTGACGCGCTCTCGGTGAGGCTGCTCAACCCGAGCACGGGCTACGACGACCCTCCCAAGGTCAGCGACCGGTTCGACGGGGTCGACACCCACTACACGATCGTCGCGCAGACGACCGGGGCGGCCCAGTCGGCGATCCTCGAGGCGTCGATAGCGCCTCAGAACAGCGACGGCGGGTTCGACAACGAGATACTGATCGGCGAGCTCGAGCGGGTCTCGTCCACGTCCGACGTGTGGCAGTACGACTGGGACATCCCGGCGTCGCTGTCCGACGGGACGGCCCTCGTCACCGTCAGGGCCTTCGTCGACACGCCCGCGGGGTTCGCCGAGACCGGCAGCGACGCGGTCGAGGTCAGCCTCGGGTTCGAGGACACGAGCCCCCAACCGATCGGCGCATGGGAGACCGTGGACGTCTCCTGGCCCGAGCAGGAGGGCGTCCTCGGCTGGTACAAGCCGCGCGTCGGCGCCTGGCGCACGCTCGTCGACGGGACCACCAGCCCGGGCGCGAACTACGTCCAGGTCTTGCTGTCGACGACGCCGGCGGGCGAACCGCCCGTGTTCGTCGCGTGCGGCTCGGGACCCGTCACGGTTCAGGCCGGAGTCCCCCGCTTCTCCGCGCGGTGCACGTTGGACGCGTCGACGCTTCCGTCCGCGGTCACGACGATCGCTGTCGTCGCGGAGTTCCGCGAGACCAACACCAGCACGCGCCTCCCCCAAGCCGCGGACGTCCGCGTCGTCGACTCGTACACGTTGAGCCCCGAGGACATGTCGGTGCGGCTGACGCCCGTCGCGCGGCGGGTCCTCGCGCCGGCGACCGCGTGTCAGGCGTTCACGGTGCACGTGCGCGACGAACACGGCCGCCTCGTGCTCGGCGCGAACGTCGACGTCCACGCCTCGGGGCCCGCCGACGAGCTCATCCTCGCCGGGACGCAGATGTACGTCCCCGACATGGCGCACGCGACCGAGCAGACACTTACCTGTCCCGGGTCCGAGACGGAAGTCCCGATGAACCCTCTGCCCCCCGCAACCCGGAACCAGGGTGAGCACAACGTCCCCGGCGGGCTCGACGTGAAGCACATGGAGAACCGCAACGGGACCGGCCTCGACGGGACGAGCCAGGCGGCCGGCGTGGCGGCGTTCCTGCTGGCGTCCGAGAACCCGGGGAAGACCCACGTCACGGTGTGGGTGGACGACGAGGAGATCGCGCGGGAGAACGACCAGCGGCCGCTGGACAACGACCGGCTCGACCCCGGCGAGCCGACGGGCACCGCGCTGATGCAGTGGCTGACGGCGAACCCGACGCTGTCCCTCGATCCGCTGGGCGGCACCGTCCCCACGGACGCGTGCTTCCCGTTCGTCGTCAAGGCGCGCGCGGGGACGGCTGCCCTGCCCGAGCTGAACGTAGACGTGCACGCGACGGGACCCGACGCCGAGCTGGACTTCTGCGACCCGGCCGGTGCCTCGAAGCGACGCTCTCCGGCCCCCGGCACCGGCGCGAACACCCACACGGCCGAGGACGAGCGCGAGTCGCACCACCTCAGCTCGACCGCACCACCGACACAGCACACCGAGGGCGAGACCGACGAGGCGGGGAACCTCGTCGTCGGCCTCACGTCTCCTTCCCCGGGCGACACGACCGTGGTCGCAGGGATCGACGGTGAGCCCGGAGCCGACGACGACGTCCAGGGCGGCGCCGAGGCGTCGGCCTCGGGAACCGTGAGCTGGGCGACGTCGGCCGAGGGTGCCGAGCTCGGCTTCGTGAACCCCTCGCCTTACGGGGGAGGGACCGAAGGTGCCGGGACGGGCCTGCAGCTGCCCGACGACGGAGGAGTCGCCGAGGTCCTCGTGAGGGTCGACCTCGCCGACTCCGCTCCCACAGTCGAGATCATGCTCTCGCGCGACAACCGCCGGACGTTCTCGACGATCGGCGAGGCCCGGCGCGTCGCCAAGACGGACCTGTTCCGGTTCGAGTGGCCGATCTCGCTCCCCGACGGGACGTACGTGCTGCGCGCGCGGATCCCGGGCACGGAGATAGTCGAGGACGTGACGGTGACGGTCGGTGCGGGCGAGCGCCTCCCGATGATCCCGAACCCCGCGTTCGAGACGCTCGAGATCCGCAAGCCCGAGGCCGGTGAGGGCGCGCCGTTCACCCGGCGCAGCACCACCGTCACAGGCCGTGCCAGCGCGGGGGCCGAGGGCGTCGACGTGTACTACACGAAGGTCCCGGCGAAGGACACTCCGCGTCTGCAGGACTGGATCTTCTGCGGCTACGCCGACCTCGCGGGGACCGGGACGGCGCGCCAGGACTTCAGCACCCCGTGCACGCTGACGGGCTCCGACCAGGCGGGGCAGGTGACGGGCATCGCCGCGATCACCTACGACTGCACGGTCGACGGCTGCGACGCGAACCCGTTCCCCGACCCCCCTGCCGACGGCGCTCCGGCGATGCGCGAGCAGGGCCAGAAGGACACGGGGCAAGCTCTGCGCGTGTTCGGCTACGAGGCACACCCGCGGCTCGCGCTCGAGCCGGCCGAGGTCCAGGCCACCACGGGAGACTGCCGGCCGCTCGAGGTCGTCTTGCGCGACCAGACGGGCCAGCCGATCGCCGGCGCGAACGCCGACCTCCATCTCGACGGCGCGCCGGCGGCGTACTTCTGCCGTCCCGCCGATGCCCCGTCGGGGTTCCGCGCTCCCGACGCCGGGGGCCACACGCCCGGTGAGCTCGAGGCCGGACATGCCGACGGCTCCCCGGGCGTCCACGCCGAGGGCGAGACGCTGCCGGACGGGAAGCTCGTGTTCGGCGTCGCGTCGGCCGAGCCGGGCGACGTCCAGGTCACGGCATGGCTCGACCGCAACGACGACGACCTGCGCGACGGCGACGACCTCTCGGACACGTCCGTGGTCCACTGGGTGGCGCCCGCGGGCCGCTGCTCGATCACCGGCAGCGAGGGTCCCGACGTGCTGCGCGGCACGGCAGGCGCCGACGTCTTCTGCGGGCTCGAGGGCAACGACGTGATCCGGGCGCGAGGGGGCGACGACACGGTGTTCGCGGGAGAGGGCGCAGACCGCGTCTTCGGAGCCGGCGGCCGCGACTCGATCCGCGGGGGCCGCGGGCGCGACTTCCTCAACGGGGGCCCGGGGCGCGACACCTGCCGGGGCGGGCTCGGGCGCGACCGCATCGTGCGCTGCGAATCGACGAGCCCCGGCCCCGTCCGC
The DNA here is from genome assembly GCA_035634135.1 of Actinomycetota bacterium. GTDB lineage: Bacteria > Actinomycetota > CADDZG01 > CADDZG01 > WHSQ01 > JALZEG01. The sequence continues at coordinate 2,140 of DASQDO010000265.1, read as the reverse complement.
CGCAGCGGCGTCTGAGCCGAGCAAAGCGGGTCCCTTGCGCGGATCCTTGACCCGGACCTCATCCCCCGCTAACTTTTTCAACGCCGCCGTCGGCGGCCGTGCCGCCCCGGCTAGGCCGGGCACCCGCGAGGGCGCGACCCATACTGGGGAGGGAGCAAGGAGCCCTCGTGTCGCGCGCCCCGAATCGACCGCCCGCCCACAGCACCACCCGTGAGGTCCCCGTCCATCGAACCGCGACGCGAGGCGGTACCCCGCTCGTCGTCGGCGTCGTAGAGGCCCGGGACCTCCGCAAGACGTTCACGATCCCCCGGCGCGACGCGCGCACGAAGAGCGGCTACCAGCGCGAGCTCTCGCAGTCGCGCGTGAACCGCCTCGTGAAGGACCTCCGCGCCGACCGCGTGGACCTGCCGACGTCGATCCTCGTCAACCTGCGCGACTACGACCCCGAGCGCCATCTCGTCGAGCGCCGTGGCCGGTTCTTCTTCCGTCACGGCGGCGCCAGCCTCTACGTGGTCGACGGGCAGCACCGCGTCGAGGCACTGGCGCGGCTGGTCGACGAGGACGAGGACCGCTGGGGCGGGTTCGAGATTCCGTTCGTATGCATGCTCGGCGCGAGCGAACGGGAAGAGATCCGCCAGTTCTACGTCGTGAACTCGACGGCCAAGAGCGTCCGCACCGACCTCGCGCTCGACCTCCTCAAGCAGCGCGCCGAGTCCGAGCCCGCCCTGATGGACGCGCTCGTCGAGACCGGCGAGGCATGGAAGGTGCGGGGGCAGCAGATCGTCGAGGACCTCGCCAAGACCCGGCTGTGGCGCGGCCGCACGCGTTTCCCCGGCGAGCCGAAGGGCGAGACCACGATCGGGTCCGCGGGGCTCGTCGGGTCGCTGCGCCCGCTACTCAACACGCCGTACTTCGGGTCGCTCACGACCGAGAACCAGGTGCGGATCCTCGACGCGTACTGGGAGGGCCTCGCGCGCATCTTGCCCGAGTGCTTCGTGCGCCCGACCGAGTACACGTTGCAGAAGACCACCGGTGTGAACGTGCTGCACGGCCTGCTCGTGTCGGTCCTCGAGTACGTGCGGTCGGTCGGGCGCTCGGTGGTCGAGCCGGACGTCTACGGCGACGTGCTCGGCGGGGTCCTGCCCGAGCTCGAGGGCGACACGACGTCGGGCGAGATCGTGCGGGGGCCGGACTTCTGGCTGGGCTCCGGCGAAGGCGCGGCGGGGTCGTACTCGAGCAACGCCGGCCGGCGCGTGCTCACGGCGAAGCTGCGGGGGATGCTGCCCCCGATCGAGGTCGAGTAGTCGCATGGCGACGACGTACACGGGCGTCGACGTCGCTCGGTTGCGCGGGTGGCTGTCGAACCTCGCGCGCCCCGAACGCCTCGCGGACGCGCACATGGCGGCGCTGTTGCGCGCGCACGGGCGCGCCGTCGACGGCCCGGCGCTCGACGTCGGACGTGCAGGCGCGCGTCTCCTGACGGACGCGATCGACGGTCTCACGGCGACGGGGCTGCCCCACCGCGTGCTCGACACGTGCTTCGTCGAGGGAGTGAAGAGCCGCGCCGCCGCGGCACGGCTCGGTCTGTCCGAGCGCCAGCTGAGCCGCGAGCGGTCGCGCGCGATCGCGCTGCTGGCGGCGCAGCTCACGCCGGCCCACGAGCGCGTCCCGTGCGGTGCGCCTCCCGCGCTCCCGGTGCCGTTCCTCGCGCGGCCCCCACTCGCGGAGGCGCTCGCCGCGGCGCTCCGGATGCACCGGCGCGTGCACGTGACGGGGCCGCCCGGGTGCGGCAAGACCTCTCTGATCGCGGCGCATGCCGCTGCGTCCCCGGCACGCGTGTTCTGGTACCGGCCCGGCCCCCAGGCGGCCGTCGCTCTCCCGGCGCTGCTGTTCGACCTCGGCGAGCACCTGGCGCCCGACGACCCGTCGCTCGCGTCGTACGTCCGCGGCGCGCTCTCCGACCTCGACGTCGGGCTTGCGACGCGGGTTGCCCTCGCGGGTCTCGCGCGGCGCGAGCGGTTGCTGGTGTTCGACGATGCCCGGACGATCGACGCCGCGGCCGGCTCGTTCCGCGCCGAGGCCCTCGCGCGCCTGCCGCGGCTCGGCCTGGTCGAGGTCGGCGGCCCCGCCGGGGCGGGGC
>DASQDO010000264.1:0-3367 GCA_035634135.1 Actinomycetota bacterium | reverse complement strand
GACCAGGGGGCCTCCTTGCCTAGGTACTCGACGACTGCCGCGCCGTCTTTGAACTGGTTGGTCGAGGTCTGCTCGAGGCAACCGCCGGACTCGCCGGTGCCCCGGACGTGGTGCTGCGCGACGGCGTACCCGCGCGCGTTGAAGTACTCGACGAAGTTCGGCGTGGTCGCGTTGCCCGGGTACTCCTCGACGCCCTGGCTGACGTACGGCGTCATGATCAGGATCGTCGGGACCTTCTTCGGCGGGACCTTGCCGTTGAGCTCCTCCGGCAGCCACGTCTCGACGTAGAGCTGCGTCCCGTCGTGGCCCTCGACGAAGTGCTGCTGGACGTCGGGGTCCTCGCTCGGCGGCTTCGAGCCGTAGAGCGCCTCGGACTTCACCTTGGGCGACCAGGCCTTGCCCTTGTCGGGGGCCGAGACGGCGAGGGCGGCGGACGGGTACAGGAGGCCGGCGACGAGCGCGGCCGCGACGAAGCAACGATGTGCACGCATGGAAGATTGGTTCGGCCCTGGGCGAGCGGGTCCTGCAAGTAGCCTCTGCCGATGGATTTCGCGCACAGCGAGCGGTCGCTCCGGTTGCAGGACGAGCTCGGGTCGTTCATGGACGAGCACGTCTACCCGGCCGAGCGCACCTACTACGACCAGGTCTTCTCGCAGGAGGACCCCCACGTCCTGCCCCCGGTGATGGAGGAGCTGAAGGACGAGGCGAGGCGCCGGGGGCTGTGGAACCTCTTCCTCGACCTCTCGAACCTCGACTACGCGCCGCTGGCCGAGATCATGGGCCGCAGCCCCATCGCCCCCGAGGCGACGAACTGTGCCGCCCCCGACACCGGCAACATGGAGATCCTCGCCGAGTTCGGCACGCCCGAGCAGAAGGAGCGCTGGCTCGAGCCGCTGCTGGCCGGCGAGATCAGGTCGTGCTTCGGGATGACCGAGCCGGGGGTAGCGAGCTCCGACCCCACCAACCTCTCCGCGACGATCGAACGGGACGGCGACGAGTACGTGATCACCGGGCGCAAGTGGTGGACCTCGGGCGCCGCGGACCCGCGCTGCAAGGTCTGCCTGTTCCTCGGACGTACTGACCCGGGGGCCGAGAAGTACATGCAGCACAGCCTCGTGCTCGTCCCGATGGACGCGCCGGGCGTCGACATCGTCCGCTCGCTGCCGGTCTTCGGGTACGACGCCGGGCACGGCCACTGCGAGATCGCGTTCGAGGGCGTGCGGGTCCCGCGGTCGAGCCTGCTCGGCGAGGAGGGCGGCGGGTTCCTGATCGGCCAGGCGAGGCTGGGGCCGGGCCGCATCCACCACTGCATGCGCGCGATCGGGATGGCCGAGCGGGCGCTCGAGCTGATGTGCAAGCGAGCGCACTCCCGCGTCGCGTTCGGGATCCCGCTGGCGAAGCAGGGGGTGATCCGCGACTGGATCGCGGAAGCCCGCATCCGGATCGAGCAGGCCCGGCTGCTGACGCTGAAGGCCGCGTGGATCATGGACACGGCCGGCAAGGACAAGGCGCGCACGGAGATCTCGGCGATCAAGGTCGCCGCGGCCGAGACCGCGACGTGGGTGATCGACAGGGCGATCCAGGTGCACGGGGGGGCCGGTGTGTCGGACGACTTCCCGCTCGCGGCGATGTACGCGCACGCGCGGACGCTGCACATAGTCGACGGCGCCGACGAGGTGCACAAGATGGTGCTGGCGAGAAACGAGCTACACCGCTGGAAGCCGTCCTAGCCGTGGAGTCGCTGACGCTCGACCAACTGAGGCAGCCCGACGAGAGATCTCTTGTGTTCGGACCGTTCGTCGGGACCGTGCCTAACGACCGCGCGGCGGCCATCCTGGAGCACCGACAGAGGACGATCGGCGGAACAGACCTCGTTCCCAACGTTCCCGAACCGATCCGCCAGAACTTCGACCGGCTGCGTCTCGCTTACGTCTACGGGGTCCTCTGCTACGAAATCTTCACTGTGGTCGAGCAGGCAGTCTTCTTCCTCCTGGAGCACGCTCTCGGCGAGCGGTTGTTGGAGCACTACGACCACACCTTGCCGCTCGTGAACTGGAAGACGCGCGATGAGAAACCGCTCCGAGTGCACAACTTCCCTCAGGTGCATGAGGCTCTTCGAGGCAAGGGTGGATCGCACAGGAAAGGCGAGTGGGCTCTCGAAAGTCCGCACGGCGAGCTACAGCACTTCACTGGCTCCGTCACGAACTTGCTCAAGTGGGCGCGGGCTCAGGGATTTCTTCGGGGACAGCGAAGCAGGTGGTCAGAAGGTTTCCTAGTCGACCGGCGCAATCACGCCGCGCACCCCGCATGGCACGAAATCCATTCGCCGGCAGACGCTGCCGAAGCCATTAGGGACGTCGCTGAGCTCGTGAATCAGCTCTGGGGATCGGCGACGCCGGGAGGACGGCTCTTCCCTGCACCCATCGAGAGAACGCCGATCGCAGTGGGATGGAATACGGGCGGCGACGAGTGGGCGGTGACGTTATGTCAAAACCTCCGGACGTATGGCAAAGACGACTGGCTTTACGTCCTCGTCCGAGGCGTATTCCGTGACGATGACCTCACGTCGTATTCCACGGATTACGAACTTACGACCTTTCCTACGGAGTGGCTATGGGGGCCGGGATCACACCACGAAGCGATCGATTGGCTCGACCGAGAACAGCCTCACCCGGACACAGTCGACTACCTCGACCGCAAGCTGCTCGTGCGGGTCGTTGGAGACAACGTCGAACTGCCACGGCGGCCGGAGGTAGCCGCCGCATTCGATGACGCCCGCGAGGAAGGCATCTGGCATCTAGTCCTAGCGGATTTCCCCCTTGTCGCGTACGGACACGTCCGCGCCAGCGCAGCAGCGAAGGGCGAGTGCGTTCAAGAAGGCCCATGTCCAGCATGCCAGGCGCATACCCTCGCCAGAGGTGAGCTTCCCGACGTCCTCGACTTTCTCGAAGCCCGGTTCGGGAAGATCGAGCGCGAACCCCCGAGGGGCGTCGCGGTTCCCGGCTACCGATCTCCTATGGCGTGACGGCCGTGCCCCGATCCAGGCGATGATCGCCGCGGTCGTCGCCGGGGTCGCGCTCGGCGTCTACAGCAGGGTCGTCGACTACTTCGCACCGGATTGGGCGGGCAACTCGCTCGCCTTGTGGCTGCTCGTCGCCTGCGTCGTCGGGCTCGGGTCCCGCTCGTGGGGGGCCGGAGCGGCCCGCGGCTGCCTTGCGCTCGTCGTCGCAAGCTCCTCCTATTACGCGTGGCGCCTGTTCGTCATGGACGACATCGGGATCCGCTTCGCCACGCGCGCGTTCACGTTCTGGACGGCGCTCGCTGTGACGGCGGGGTTCGTCGCCGGGGGTTTCGCGCACCGCGGGCG
>DASQDO010000263.1:0-2743 GCA_035634135.1 Actinomycetota bacterium | reverse complement strand
TGATCTCCGCGATCAGCGACATCCCGGGGGCCGCGAGCGCGGCTTCGAGCGAGCGGGCGGGGGCCGCCGACGCGAGCCGCTGCTCGAGCACGTCGTCGGTCAGCGTCTGCTTGCCCGCCGCGACGCGCGCGTGCGCGCCGGCTACGAGGTCTTCCAGGAAGGACACCCGTTCGACCCTAAAGGGTGGCCAAGTAGGCGAGCAGCGCCGGCCCCGCGGCGGCGGCCCCGCCACCGACGACCGTCGTCTCGAACCCCGCCGCCTCGAAGACGTCGCCGGGGCCGGGCGCCAGCGTCGTTCCCGTGGCCGCCGGGAGCCCGAGCTCCTTCGCCTCGTCCGCGAGCCCGGCCCCCGCGGCTCCCCCGGCCCCGAGCGGGCCGTCGCCCGGCTCCACGTCCTGCACGACGAAGACCGGCGGCGACTTCCCCTGGTCCTCCAGCTGCTGGGCGAGCCGCCGCGACCCGAGCTGCCCGCCCCCGACGGTGGCGTGCTCGGCCCCCAGCGCGACGAACTGGACGTCGTGCTCCGGCTCGATTGCCCGCAGCGCCCGCGCCACCTCGAGCCACGTCGCGATCGAGTGGCCCCCCGTGCCGGAGCCCTCGCCGGTGTCGTATGCCACGACGACGAGAGCGGCGGGCTCCTCTCCGCTCGGCGGCAGCGCGACGACGTTCGTCGACCGGACGAGGTCCTCGACCGGCACTGCGTCGAGGCGCGACACATAGCCCGCGTCGGTGAGGTGGGCGACGATGTAGACCGACGCCGCGAGCTCGTCCTGCGACCCGGCGGGACGGTCCGGCTCCTCTTCGTCGAACTGGCGCGCGTGCTCGTCGATGGTGGCCTGTCGTATCTCTGGGGGGCCTGTCGCCGGCTTGGTCGCCTTCTGTCCCTCGGGCAGCGTCGAGCACGCCGCGCCGAGCGCGAGCAACAGCAGGAAGAAGGGCCGGGTCACGAAGGGGAATCTAGGCGAGCCCGCGCCCGTACACTCGCCACATGTCATCGGATACCCCGATCGCCTGGCTCGCCCTCGAGGACGGCACGCCGATCCTCGCGAGCGACGGCGAGGAGGTCGGCCGCGTCTCCACCGTCGTCGCCGACGAGCAGAAGGACATCTTCTCCGGGGTCACGTTCAAGCCGGGCCTCCTGGACGGCCAGCGTTTCGTCCCGGCCAGTGCGATCGACCACCTCACCGAGTCGGCCGTGCACCTGAACATCACCGCGGCGCAGGCCGCGGAGCTCGACGCCTACTAGAAGCGCTCGGCCGCCGCTACCGCTCGCAGCAGCGCCTCGGCCTTGCGCCGCGTCTCCTCCGCCTCCGCAGCCGGGTCCGAGTCGGCGACGATGCCCGCTCCCGCCTGCACGTAGGCACGCCCTCCGGCGGCCACGATCGTGCGGATCGTGATGCAGGTGTCGAGGTTGCCGGAGAAGTCGAAGTAGCCGACGACGCCTGCGTAGGGGCCGCGTTTGGTCTTCTCCAGCGAGTCGATGACCTCCATGGCGCGGACCTTCGGCGCCCCGGAGACCGTGCCGGCGGGGAAGCACGCGAGCAGCGCGTCGAACGGAGTGCGGTCCTCGCGCAGGACCCCGGTGACGCTCGACACGATGTGCATGACGTGCGAGTACCGCTCGACGACCATCAGCTCCTCGACCCGGACGGTGCCGTAACGGGCGACCCGTCCGACGTCGTTGCGCGCGAGGTCGACGAGCATGACGTGCTCGGCGCGCTCCTTCTCGTCCGAGAGAAGATCGCATTCGAGCTCCTCGTCCTCGGCGCGGGTCGCTCCCCTGCCGCGCGTGCCTGCGATCGGCCGGGTCTCGACGCGGTCACCGGTGACGCGCACCAGCGGCTCCGGCGACGAGCCGGCTATCTCGAAGTCCTCGCCGAAGCGCAGGAAGTACATGTACGGGCTCGGGTTGAGAGCGCGGAGCGCGCGGTACGCGTTGAACGACGATCCCTTGAGGGGCGCTTCGAAGCGGCGCGAGGGCACGACCTGGAAGACGTCGCCCGCGTAGATGTGCTCCCGCGAGACCTCGACCCACCGTTCGTACTCGCCGTCGTCGACGGTGGAGGCGGCTCCGGGCTCGGCCCCGAAGTCGAGCTCCGAGGCGGGCGAGGCCAGGGGGGCCGAGAACGCGTCGACGACCGCGTCGCAGCGAGCGACCGCGTCGTCGTAGAGCTCGTCCGGCGACGCCTCCGAACGCATGACGTTCGTGATCGCGAACGCCTTCTGCAGGAGGTGGTCGAAGACGACGAACGTGCGCGTGAGCACGAGCGCCAGGTCCGGCAGGCCGAGGTCGTCGTCGGGGATGTCCGGCAGGCGCTCGAGCTCGCGCACGCAGTCGTATCCGATGAAGCCGACGGCGCCGCCGTGCAGTGGCGGGAGCCCTTCGAGGGCCGGGGCGCGGCAGGCGTCGAGCAGGCGGCCGACGTACGCGAGCGGCGCCTCTCCCTCTTCCGGTGAAACGGGCGCGTCGCCTTCCAGCGAGACGGCTCCGTCCTTCGCCGTCACGACGCCGAACGCGTCACCGCCGATGAACGAGTAGCGGGCCCAGCGCTCACCGCCCTCGACGCTCTCCAGCAGGAAGCCGTGGGGGCGCGGGTCGAGCCGTAGGAAGGCGCCGACCGGCGTCAGCGCGTCGGCCAGCACCTCCCGCCAGACGGGGACGATGACGTTGTCCTCGAGCAGCCGCGCGAACTCCACCCGGCCCGGCCTGTGCGCCATCGCGTCAGAAGCTCCGGTAGAAGCA
>DASQDO010000262.1:0-7305 GCA_035634135.1 Actinomycetota bacterium | reverse complement strand
GTGGTCGGTCACCGCGCGGCGCATCCTCGTGGCGAACTCCGCGTCGGACATCTCCGTCCGGGCGGTCCCCAGGACGGACGTCGCCCCGGGCGCAAGGCCCTCGCGCCGCAGGTTGAACAACGCCGGCAGCAGCTTCCGCGCCGTGAGGTCGCCCGAGGCGCCGAAGATCACGACGACGCAGGGGTCGGGCTCTCTCCGCGGAGGCGTCACCCGGCCCAGACCTCGTCGAGGAAGTCGGCTATCCGGTTCGAGAGGCGGTTCGGAGGGAAGCGGAGCTCGAAGAACGACCGGGCCGCGACGAGCTCGCTGTTCGGGAGCTCACGCGCGAGCGCGGCGGCGTCGGAGAACGGATGCAGGATGTCGTGCGGGTGGGCGACGATCAGCGCGGGGGCGTCGATCTTCTCGCGCACACTCGGGTGCGGAGCGAGGCGTCCCGTCAGCAGGCCGTGGAGCACGGCTGCCGAGGGGATCGGGTCGCGCGACAGGGTGTCAAGGACGACGTCCCAGTACAGCGACACGCCGCGCGGGACCCGTCGCATCGCCGACGCGAACCAGCTGAACGGTCGTTCCGCCTGCGCGTACGCGATCGTCAGCGGGAGGAAGATCGCGGCGGCTGCGGGGGCCGCGCGCTCGAGCACGGGCATCTCGACGAACATCCCGCGCGTCCGGTCGGGGGCGTGTGCGGCGACCTCGAGCGTCACGTTCGCGCCCAGCGACGTCCCGGCCACGACCGCCTCGGGCACGTCGAGGTGGTCGAGCAACGCGACGACCTGGCGCGCGTACAGCTCCATCGAGTGATGGCGCGAGTGCGTGGGCTGGTCGCTCTCGCCGTGGCCGAGGAGGTCGAGCAGGATCACGCGGTTGCCGCGGTCGGCCAGCGCGTCGGCCAGGAGATAGTTGTGCTTGCGGGGCAGGAGCAGGCCGTGGATCAGGACGATCGGACGCTCGGCGGCCCCCTGCTTGCGCCCCCTCTGCTCGAAGGCGATGTCGAAGCCTTCGTAGCCGAAGGAGGGCATCGGGCGGCTTACTCCTTCGCCGCGTTGGTGAGCTGCTCGATGAGCTCGCGCTTGAGGACCTTGCCGGTCGAGGTGCGCGGCAGCTCGTCCACGACCTCGATGCGGCGCGGGACCTTGTAGGACGCGAGCTCTCTCTTGCAGGCCGCGCGCACGTCTTCCTCCGAGACCTTCCCGACGACGAAGGCGACTAGGACCTGCCCGTACTCGTCGTCGTCGAGGCCGAACACCGTCACCTCGTTCACACCGGGAACGTCCTCGATCACCTGCTCTACCTCGATCGGGTAGACGTTCTCGCCGCCGACGACGACCATGTCGTCCGAGCGCGACTCGACGTAGAGGTAGCCCTCGTCGTCGAGGCGGCCGAGGTCTCCGATCGACGTGTATCCGTCGCGCTCGGCCTTCGCGTCGCCGGACGTGTAGCCCTCGAACAGCATGTCGCTCTTGATGTACAGCTCGCCGGTCTCGCCGGGCGGCAGCTTGTCACCCTCGGGGGAGAAGATCGCGACGTCGTTGCCCTCGACCGGCTTGCCCACCGTCTTCGGCCGCGTCTTCATGTCCTCCGGCGTCGCGATCGCGACCCACCCGATCTCGGTGGACCCGTAGAGGTCGTAGAGCACCTCTCCGAACACCTTCGTGGCGGCGCGCCGCAGGTCCTCGGACAGCACCGACCCGCTCGCGAGCACGATCCGCAGCGCCGACATGTCGTACTTCGCCTTGACCTCGTCGTCGAGCGAGACGATCCGGCGCATCATCACCGGCACTCGAGACGCGGCCGTCGCGCGGTGCTCGTCGATCAGGCGGAGCGACTCCTCCGGATCGAACTTCTCCGGGAGGACCAGCGTCGCGCCGAGGACCATCGCGAACGTGAACGTCATCAGGCCGAACGAGTGGAACAGGGGGGCCGGGCAGTAGATGACGTCGTCGCGGCTATACGGGACGACCGCGAGCAGCCCGGCGAGTGCCGAGATGCCGGTCGTCGACGCGTTGCGCGTGGCCCCCTTAGGCGTCCCCGTCGTTCCGGAGGTGTGGATGATGACCTTGGGGCTGCCGCGATCGCGCGTGAACGGTGCCGGGGGCGACGACGGCTGGCGCCCGAGCTCCTGGTGGTACGGCTCCGACCCTTCGAGGGCGTCGGCCGCGCTCCCGACGTACATCAGCGGAAGTCCGGGCCGGGCGCACTCCTTCACCTGCTCGGCGTGCGCGGTGTCGTAGACGAGGAGCTTCGGGTCCGCACCGCCGAGCGTCGCCTTCAGCTCTTTCGGCTTCGCCCACGTGTTGAGCGGGACCGCGGCGACGCCCAGCTTCTGCGTCGCCAAGGCGACCTCGGCCCACTCACGCCCGTTGCGAAGAAGCATTGCAACGCGGTCGTTCGGGCCGATCCCGCGGGCCTCCAGCAGGTGCGCGGCCTGGTTCGAGCGCCGGTCGAGCTCGCGCCACGTCAGCATCCCGTCCCGGTCGTAGAGAGCCGGCTTGTCGCCGAGCGACATCGAGTGCATCTGTGAGGTGATACCCAGCGAGGGCCCGCGCAGCAGCAGCCAAGGGAACGCGTAGCCGAGGCCGAGGAGGTTCTTGGGGCCGAGGGCGTTGGCTTTCTTGAGCTGCTGGAGGTTACGCGGCTGGAAGAACTGGCTGAGCGTCTTCAGGCCGTCGGTAGCTCCCATGGGGGAGCAAGCGTATTACTCCGTATCGGTCGCGGGTCCCGCCGAGGCGGCCTCCGGCTCGGCCCTCAGACCCGCCGAAGCCGGCGGCTTCTCCGACCCGAACGCGCAGCGCATCACCTCTCCGTACTGCCGGCGCGACCAGGCCGCGGCGATCACGTTCTCGTCCCCCCGGTCTTCGAATCCCTCGGGCAGCTCACCCCCGCCCCAGTTGTCGCGGATCCGGTAGCCGTTCAGGAACTCGGCGACCTCGGCCCCCGTGACGCCGAGCTCGTTCATCACTTCCTTGTCCAGGAACGGACCGACGGGGTTCGCCTGCTCGACGAGCGACTTCCCCTTCGGGACGTCGAACGCCGCGTCTATGTCCTCCTGGAGCTGTCCCTGGAGGAGCGGCCACGCGCCGCTGCGCTCGGGCGAGGGGGTGTGGCCGTGGTCGGAGCTGAGGATCACCGCGTAGTCGCTGACGTTGGCGTCGAGCCAGTCGAGCAGACGGCCGAGCGCGGCGTCCTGCGCCTCGAGCACGTCGCCCATCTCCGGAGAGTCCATCGTGTACTGGTGCCCGACGATGTCGGTCGGCTTGTAGTTCGTGAAGAAGAAGTCGGTGACCTCGTCGTCGCCGTAGCCCTCGTTCTCGAGCATGGCGAGGATCGCGTCGGTCTCCCACTCGACCCACGCGGGGTTGTCGTGGAGCTCCAGGATCCCGTGGCCGCGCCACTTGCCGTCGGCCTCGCCGTCTTCGAGGTCGAGCTCGTCGGCGTGCTCCTCGAGCCCGCCGAAGTTCTCGAGGTACTCGGGGGCCGAGTCGTAGAGCGGGTTCCCGGTGATGCGCTCGTCGCCGCCGATGATCGCGAGCTGGTCCGCGTCGCCGCCCGGCGTCTGCGTCCCGTGACCCATCATCCCGATGTGCCAGGACTTCCAGGCGAGCATGCCGACGAGCGGCTCGTTCCCGAGCGCGAGGTCGATCTCGTCCGCGAACGTCGTCTGCTTCAGGTCGCCGGGGTCGCGCTGGTTGAACGCGGTGCGGACGTCGCCGTTCTTCGTGCGGATGTTGATCGCCGTGACCCCGTGCGTGCGCGGGTAGACACCGGCCCCCAGCGTCGAGTGCGTCGCCGGCGTGATCGACGGTGAAGACCCGACGGTCGCGGTCAGATACGACGTGCCCTCGCGCTCCATGCGAGCGAGGTTCGGCCAGCGGCCCGGCCACCGTTCCAGCACGTTCCGGCCCACGCCGTCCCACATGATCGTGACGACGAGCCGGGGGGCCGACTCGGTCTCGCCGAGCGCGTCGTGGAGCACGCGGCCCTCGCGCTCGGGCAGCGGCACGCCGGCCATGGCGCCCACCGTCGGGAAGACGTCGGCGAGCGTGGCGGGGCCGCGCACCCGGCCCTCGGGCGCGATGACGCCGGGGCCGTAGAACACCAGCGGGACGTTCTGCAGGTAGTCCCACGGCCCGGAATGGCTGGTGACGTCGAAGGCGCCGGAGTAGTTCGGCTCGAGCGGCACGAACGTCACGTCCTCGGAGTGCTTCGGGTGGTAGCCGCGCCACACCCGGGCGAGCAGCGGCTTGTCGAGCGCGCACGCCCTCTCGACGGGGTCGTCGGTCTCGAACGTGCGCTCGTCGGGCGGCGGGAGCCCGCCCGGCCCCTCGGGTTGGTCCGGGTCACCCCGCAAGGCCGCAGCCGCGCCGAACCCTCCCGCGACGAGGACGGCGAGAACGACGACGGTGCGTAGAAGGCGGCCTCCCCGAGACATGGCGGCGAGGCTACCGCCGTTGCCCCGAAAGCGAGCGGTGCATGCGGTCCATGCGGGTCCCATGCGGTGCATGCGGTGCATGCGGTGCATGCGGTGCACGTTGCACCGGCTGCACCGGCTGCACCGCTCGGTCGCGGCCCCCCGACTAGTCGCTCGCCAGGCGTCGCGCCGCCTCGTGCAGTTCGATGAACGGATGCCACGCCCGGCCGAAGGCGAGGTCTCGGGCTTCTGCGGACTCGCCCGGCCCCCCCACCCCGACTCGGCCCGCCGCGCCTCGGTCACGGCCCCGCCGGTGGGGCCGGCTCGACCGTCGGCGCCGTCGCCAGGATCGGCAGCGCAGCCACCACCAGCACGGCCCCCAGCGCCACCCGCGCCGTGATCGCCTCGTCCAGCAGCAGCGCGGCGAGCACGATCGTCGCGACCGGCTCGAGCATGCTCGCCACGGCCGTCCGCGCCGAGCCGATCAGCGCTATCGCCCGGTACAGCAGCACGAACGCGATCGACGTCGCGATCCCGAGCGCGGCCGCCTCGTCCAGCGCGTCCGACGCGAGCCAGTCCCCCGATACGAGCGTTCCGCCACCGAACGCGACCGCGGCCCCCAGGGAGACCCACGTCGCCGCCACCGACGGGGCCACGTCGCGCGCCACGACCTGGGCGACGAGAAGGTAGACGGCAAGAGACATCGCGGCGAGCAGCGCGAAGAGGGGGCCGAGCAACGACCCCAGCCGGACGGAGAAGATCAGCCCGACCCCGGCGCTCCCGAGCACCAGCGACACCGCGACGCGGTTGCTGTAGCGCTCCATCCGCGTCGCGAACGCAAGCAACGCGGTCCACATCGGATACGTGAAGAAGACGAGGCTCACGACCGCTGCGGGGGCGCGCTCGACGCCCATGAAGAACAGCGCCGACTCGGCCGCGTACCCGAGCCCGCCGAGGGCCAGCAAGCGCACGGCGTCCCGCCGGCCCGGCCACAGCCGCTGCCGCGTCACCACGTGGTACAGGACGAGCAGCGCCCCGGCGACGACGAAGCGCGTCGCGAGCAGGGGGAGGAGCTCGGCCCCGTCCTCGTACGCGAGCTTCGCGAAGACGGCGAGCGTCCCGAACGCCACCGCCGCGGCGGAGGCGTGGACGATCCCGCTCAACGCATGGGGTCGAGGACCTTCGCGCCGCAGACCTCGAAGCCGTACGACTCGGCGAACTCGCTCACGTCGTCGGTGATTCTCTGGACTTCCTGCTGGATCGCCTCGAGGGCTTCGGCGTCCCGGTCGATCGAGGCCTGGGCTAGGGGCTCGAGCAGGTCCGTCGCCGCCTCCAGGTCGTCGATCATGCCCTCCACCCTGGCGACGTCCTCCGGCGGAGGGTCGAGATCGCGGAGGTCGGCGGCGAGGTCGGCCGAGATCTCCTGCGCCTGCTCGACGTAGTCGTGGATCCCCTCCTCGACCCGGGGCCGGCCGATCTCGGAGATGCGCTCGTCGGCCTCACGGCACGCCTCGTCCGCGGCCGCGACGAACTCCCCCTTCGAATCGTCACCCGAGCAAGCCGCGAGCAGCGTCGCGGCGAACGCGGCGACCGCCACTATCCTTGCTGTCCGGCTGCGCACCCGTGCTCCCTGTCGAGGTCTGCGGCCCCGACCATAGTCCAGCCCGCCCGAGAACCGGAGGACACCTGTTGGAAGTGTCGCCCTGGCTTTACATCGGCTTCATCGCGTTCGTCATCGCGATGCTGCTCGTCGATCTCAAGCTGTTCCACACCGAGGCCCACACGCCGACGACGAAGGAGTCCGGCACGTGGGTCGCGATCTGGGTCGGTCTCGCGCTCGCGTTCGGCGTCGGGCTGTGGTTCGTCCAGGGCTCGAAGGACGCGGGGGAGTACTTCGCGGGCTACCTGATCGAGTACTCGCTGTCGGTCGACAACATGTTCGTGTTCGTCGTGATCTTCGCCTACTTCAAGATCCCGTTGTCGCACCAGCATCAGGTCCTCTTCTACGGGATCCTCGGAGCGATGATCTTCAGGGGCATCTTCATCGCCCTGGGGACTGCGCTCGTCCAGAACTTCGACTGGGTGATCCCGCTCTTCGGGCTCTTCCTGCTCTACACGGCCTACAAGATCGCGAAGGGGTCCGCCGAGCACGTCAATCCCGAGGACAACCCGGTTCTCAAGTTCGCGCGCAAGCGATTCCGCACGACGCACAACCTCGACGGGCAGAAGCTGTTCACGATGGAGAACGGCAAGCGGGTCGCGACGCCGCTGTTCATCGTCCTGCTGTTCATCGAGACGACCGACATCTTCTTCGCCATCGACTCGATCCCGGCGATCTTCGCGGTGACGAAGGAGCCGTTCATCGTGCTGACGTCGAACGTGTTCGCGATCCTCGGGCTGCGGGCGCTGTACTTCCTGCTCGCCGGGGGCATGGACAGGTTGCACCTGCTGAAGTACGGCCTCGCGATCATCCTCGGCTTCGTGGGCGTGAAGATGCTGCTCGAGGGGACCGAGATCGTCGGCCTGACCGACCACGCGATCCACGTCCCGATCTGGCTGTCGCTGACGGTGATCATCGGGGTGCTGACGGCGACGGCGATCCTGAGCTTCAAGATCCCGCCGAAGGAGCAGACGGACATAGAGCACCGCGTCAGCCCGGACTCTGACGCCGACGAGGCCGACCACCAGCGCCGCTAGGGCTTGCGCGCTACCTCGGTCGCCCGGGCTTGTGCCACCGGGCGCACGACTATCTCGTCTATGTCGACGTGCGGGGGCCGCGTGACGGCCCACGCGATGCAGTCCGCTATGTCCTCGGCCGTCAGGGGATCGAGCCCGGCGTAGGGCTGCTTCGCCTTCTCGGCGTCGCCCCCGAAGCGGACGAGCGAGAACTCTGTCTCGAC
>DASQDO010000261.1:0-2908 GCA_035634135.1 Actinomycetota bacterium | reverse complement strand
CGTGCCCAGGAGATCAGGCAAGCCGTACGTGAACGTGCCGCGCTACGAGTCGTCGGGGATCAGCGGCCGATGCTCAAGCCGCACCGGCGCGTGTCGCCGCTCGTCGTCCTCGCGATCGTGTGCGTGCTCGGCACCGTCGCGCTCGTGCTGGTCGAGCGCGTGATGCTCGCCCAGTCCGCGTTCGAGCTCACGCGGCTGATGGAGCGCGTCGAGGCCGCGGACGAGCGCCGGAGCGAGCTGGCTTTCGAGGTCGCCCGGCGCGAGAACCCCGGCCGCATCGAGTTCTACGCGCGCACGAAGCTCGGCATGGTCGACCCCGATCCCACGAAGATCCAGTACATCGTCGCCGACGTCGCGCCGCGGCGGTCGGACTCCGGCGGAGGCTCGATGCGCGCTCGCATGTCGGGACCGGCGTCGGCGTCGGGGGCCTGGGAGGACGCGCCCTAGATGGCTCCGCGCAAATCGTCGTCGTCGTCAAGGGGGTCGAACCGTCGCCGGTCGGCCCCTTCTTCCAATAAGAAATCCGCTTCCCGCTCGCCGAAGCGGCTCGGCCTCACGTTCATCCTGCTGACGATCACGTTCCTCGCCATGGGGGCCCGGCTGTTCATGCTGCAGATCGTCGACGCCCCCGCGTACGCGAAGCTCGCCGCGCAGCAGCGCGACCGGACGATCGAGTTCCCCGCGCGGCGCGGCGCGATCTTCGACCGCAACGGCGAGACGCTCGCGATCTCGGTCGACCTGAAGACGATCTACACCGACCCGGTCATGGTCACCGATCCGGCACGCGCCGCCGCCGACCTCGCGCCGGTGCTGGACCAGCCCTACGAGCTGCTGCTGCAGAAGCTCAGCGGCCCCATGCCCGGTGACGACGCGCCCCGCTTCGAATACCTGATGCGGCAGGCGCCGCCGGAGATATCGAAGAAGGTCGCCGCGCTCGGCATCGACGGCGTATTCATGAACGACGAGGCCAAGCGCTACTACCCGGGCGAGCGGCTCGCGTCGCACGTGCTGGGCTTCGCCGGGACCGACGGTGTCGGGCTCGAGGGGATCGAGGCGCAGTACGACGAGATCCTCCAGGGCAAGGCCGGCCGTATGACGGTCGAGCAGGACCTCGACGGGACGGTCCTCCCCGGCGGCAAGATCGACATGGACCGAGCCGAGCCGGGCCGCGCGCTGTTCCTGACGATCGACAAGGAGCTGCAGTACTTCACGCAGCTGACGCTCGCGGACGCGGCCGAGAAGTACCACGCCGAAGCCGGGACCGCGATCGTGATGAAGCCGGACACGGGAGAGGTGCTCGCGCTGGCGAACTTCCCCGACTTCGACCCGAACGAGCCGGGCGACTACGAGCCCGAGATGCTCCAGAACCGCGCCTTGAACTACGTCTACGAGCCGGGGTCGGCCTTCAAGATCGTCACCGCCGCCGCCGCGCTCGATGAGAAGGAGGTGACGCCGAGGTCTCAGTTCGTCGTCGCCGACCGCATGTACTACGCGGGCGAGGAGTTCAACGACTCGCACCCGCACCCCACCGAGACGATGACGACGACCGAGATCATCGAGCAGTCGTCGAACGTCGGGACGATCCAGATCGGGTTGCAGCTCGGCGGCGAGAAGCTCGACGAGTACGTCCGCAGGTTCGGCTTCGGCGACCCCACCGGCCTCGACTTCCCGGGCGAGTCGTCGGGCATCGTCATCGACCGCGACGACTGGACGGCGCCGACGATCGCGACGATCCCGATCGGGCAGGGGATCGCGGTCACGCCGCTGCAGATGGCGTCCGCGTACTCGACGCTCGCGAACGGCGGCGTGTGGGTCGAGCCCAAGCTGCTCGCCTCGACGATGGACGGCGACGGCAAGGTCCGGCCCTCGCCCCCGGCCGCGACGCGCAGGGTCGTCTCCGAGAAGACCGCGCGGCAGATGGCGAAGATCCTCACCGGGGTCACCCGCGACGGCACGGGGATCGAGGCCCAGGTCCCCGGGTACGCGGTCGCAGGCAAGACCGGGACCGCGCAGAAGCCACTGCCGACCGGCGGATACGGCAACTCGTACGTCGCGTCGTTCGCAGGGTTCGTGCCCGCGCAGCGTCCCGAGATCGTCGTGCTCGTCGTGCTGGACGAGCCGAGCCCCATCTGGGGTGGCTCGACGGCGGCCCCCACGTTCAAGGTCATCGCGGAGTTCGCGCTGAGGCACCTCGGCGTGTCGCCCACCGGCGACGCGGAGAAGGCGGCGGAGGCCATCGAGGCGGACCAGGCGGGCGAAGAAGCGACCTACGACTAGCATCCGATGATGCCCACCCCCCGCCGCAGGGCGCTGTCCGACCTCGCCGGCGCCGCGGGCGACCTGCTCGTCCGAAGCGCCGGCTCGGCCGAGGTGACGGGACTCGCCTACGACTCGTCGAAGGTCGCTCCGGGTGACCTCTTCTTCTGCGTCCCCGGGACCCGGGCCGACGGGCACGACTTCGCACGGGCAGCGGCCGACGCCGGGGCGGCCGCCCTGTGCGTGGAGCGCGACACGTGCGTGGACGTGCCGCAGGTGACGGTCACCGACGCGCGCCGGGCGATGGGCCGGATGGCGTCGGCGTTCTACGGGAACCCCGCGGACCGGCTGTTGCTGCTCGGCGTGACGGGGACGAACGGCAAGACGACGACGGCGTTCCTCGTCGACGCGATCCTGCGCGCCGACGGGCGCACGACCGGGCTCGTCGGGACGATCGAGACGCGCGTCGCGGGCGTCGCCCGGCCCGGAGTCCGCACGACCCCCGAGTCCCTGGACCTGCACGCGCTGTTCGCCGAGATGATCGACGCGGGCGTCGACTCCGTCGCGATGGAGGTGACGAGCCACGCGCTCGCGCTCCACCGCGTCGAGGGCCTGTGCTTCGCGGCCGCCGCGTTCACGAACCTCACCCAAG
>DASQDO010000260.1:0-4439 GCA_035634135.1 Actinomycetota bacterium | reverse complement strand
GCCATCGCGCAGAGTCTATGGCGGGAGGTGCGTCATCCCTCGTACTGGTCGGGGAGGTCGTTCTCGAACAGCACGACGTCGCCGGGGCCGACGACCTTCGAGAGCTCCGCGGTCGCCTCGTCGAGGGAGGCGACCGCGACGACACGGGCCCGGCCCCCTGCGGCTCCGGCGAGGAGCGCGTCGCGATTGAGCCGCGCGACCACGATCAGCACGTCGGCGACAGCGGCCGCGGCGCGACCCAGCTCCTCGTTCGCGGCGGCTTGCAGGTCGCCGAGCTCGACGATCCCGGGCGTCACGACGATCCGCTGGCGCGCCGGCATCGAGCCGAGCACGTCGAGGGCCGCGGCGGCGCCCTCCGGGTTGCTGTTGAACGCGTCGTCGATCACGGTCACTCCCCCGGCCCCCTCGATCAGCTGGAGGCGGTGCTCGACCGGCGTCAGCGCGGCGATCGCGTCGGCGAGCGACGCGAGGTCACGGCCGGCGCGGAGCGCGACGGCGACCCCGGCGAGCACGTGCCCGATGGAGTGCCGGCCGAGCAGTTTCGTCTTCGCCCGCAGGGTCGCGCCGGTGCGCCGGTCGAGGATCGTCATCTCGGTCCCGGCCCGCGTGACCTCCACGTCGGTGGCGGTGACGTCGGGGTTTCCCGCCGGGTCGAGGCCGTAGCGGACGACGTCTGCTCCGGCGAGCTCGTCCCTCAGGCCGCGGATCGTCGCGTCGTCGGAGTTGACGACCGTCACTCCCCGGGCGCGGAGCGTGCCGACGATCTCGAGCTTGCCGGCCTTGATCGCCTCGCGCGAGCCGAAGCTCTCGAGGTGCGCGGTCCCGATCGCGGTCAGCACTGCGATCTCGTGGTCCACGAGCCGGCCGATCTCGGCGATGTCGCCGCGCTGACGCGCTCCCATCTCTACGACGAAGAAGCGGTGCCGGGACTCGAGGTTCTCGTTGATCGCCCGTACGACTCCCATCGTCGTGTTGTAGGAGCCGGGCGTCACGAGGACCTCGCCGGGGGGGCCGAGGAGGCCGCCGACGGCGAACTTCGTAGAGGTCTTGCCGTAGGAGCCGGTGACCCCGACGACCACCGGCGCGACGTCCTTCAGCTTGCGACGAGCCCTCCGTACGTATCCCGCGTTGATCGCTCGCTGCACCGGCGCCAGGAGCCGGTCGGCGGCGGGGATCAGCAACGGCCCCCACACGAACAGCGCGACGGTCACGAGTGCCCACGTGATCAGGTCCGCCGGCGCGCCTCCGAGCCAGAGGTGCGCCACCGCCGACGGGACGAGGACGCCGAACAACGACAGCAAGGTCGCGGTGACGAGGATCCGCCAGGCGCGGCCCGTCATCACGAGCGGCTTCTTCGCCGTCGACGGCTTCAGGAACCTCGCCTTGCCGGGGTTCGCGCGCAGCCACCGCCTGTAGTTCGGCCGCTTGTAGGACTCGAGCTGGAAGACGTGGAGCGCGCGGCGAAGCCGCACGAACTGGAACGCGGTGAACAGCGGGACGACGACGTACACGATCGTCCGAAGGACGAACGAGTAGCCGGTGAACGGATCGGCCCGGTTCATCGGAGAAAGTGCCGCACGACCCGGCAGAACCGGTCGGGCTCGTCGAGGTACGCGAAGTGCCCGGCCCCCTCGAACAGCACGAGCCCCGCGTCCGGGATCCTCTCCTCCATCGTCCGCGCGTGCGCGACGGGGACCGCGTCGTCCTCGGTCCCCCACACGAGCAGGGTCGACGCACGAACCCTCGGCAGCAGCTCGGTCAGGTCTTCGTTGACGACCTTCACGAACGTCGGGCGCAGCGGCCCTGCGTTCCGGTAGTCCTCGGACGCGATCCGGCGGTAGATCGCGGCGCTCAACGCCCTGCCGGGGGGGCCGAGCTTCTTCGCCGCGCGCCCCGCACGCGAGACGCCACGCTTGAGCCTCGCCTGGAACGACGGCGGCGTGCGCAGCCCCGACGACCCCGCCAGCACGAGGCGCCGGACGACACCGGTCGTGGCCGCGAGATACAGCGACGTCTTCGCGCCGAACGAGTGCCCGACGAAGTCGGCCTCCTCGACACCGGCGTCGCCGAGCACCCGCCGCACGAACGACGCGTAGTCCGCGGTCCCCCACGCGCTCGCAGGCGCGGGCGACTCGCCGAACCCGGGGAGGTCGAGCGCGAGGACCCGGCGATCCCGTGCGAAGCAGGAGATCACCGGTGCCATCGATTCGACGCGGCCCCCCCATCCGTGCAGGACGACGATGGGCTCGCCGCTACCGAGCTCGACCAGCCGCGCGCTCTGCCCGTCGACGGAGACGGTCCGGGAAGAATCCTCGTAGGCCACGGCCGTGCAGGCTATTGCTCCTCGATCTCGACCTTCTCGAGCACGACGTCCTGCACCGGCTTGTCCTGCGCGCCCGTCTGGACCTTCGAGATCTTCTCGACCACGTCGTAGCCCTCGGTGACCTCGCCGAAGATCGTGTGCTTGCCGGTCAACCAGGGAGTCGGCGCGACCGTCACGAAGAACTGCGACCCGTTCGTGTTCGGCCCCGCGTTCGCCATCGCGAGCAGACCGGGCTTGTCGAACTTCGGCCCGCCCGGAGGGACCTCGTCCTCGAAGCGGTAGCCGGGGCCTCCGGTGCCCGTCCCCTGCGGGTCGCCACCCTGGATCATGAAGTCCGGGATGACCCGGTGGAAGATCGTCCCGTCGTACAGGGGCTCGCTCTTGCGCTGCCCGTCACGGGGGTCCTTCCATTCGCGCTTGCCCGTCGCGAGGTCTACGAAGTTCGCGACGGTCGTCGGCGCGTGGTCGGGCATGAGGCGGACGGTGAACGTCCCCTCGGACGTGACGAACCTGGCTGTGCTCGGCATGCTTCCTCCTCGTTGTTTTCAAGCAAACGGCGCGAAGCGCCACGAAATAGTCATCCCGACAGGGGAAACGACCCAAACGGACTATAGAGACTTATCCGCGAGCGGCCGAAACTGTTCTTAGGAGGCTACGCGATGGGCTCGACGGGAGGGACAAGGAGATGGACGCGCCGATGATCCTTGCGATGACGGCGATCTTCCTGGGCCTCATGGCAGTCGCCCTGGTGACCGACCACCGCTAGTCAGCCCTACCCCCCGCCGCACCCGATGTCGCGGCGGAAACGATCGCCGACCGACCCCGATCCCTCGGCCGGCGCTCCGTCCGCCATCTCCTCCGCGACTCCGGCGACGTACTGGGCCCACATCCCGTTCGAGGCGAGCGCGTCCCAGTCGTGCGCCTTGGCCATCGCCTCGGCCGCCTCACGGCGCCCGGCCTCGTCACCGGCCCGGTCGGCGTCGATCCACCTTTCGATCCACCCGCATGCGACGGCGGTCGCGACCTCGTACTCGAGTGACTCCGTGACGACCTGGCGAGACGCGAGCGCGTCCAGGTCGACGTTCGGCGGGACGTCCATGTCGGCGACTATCCTCTCGATCGCCTGCTGCCGCTCGTCGGGCGTCACGACGCTCGCCGGCATCGCGGCGAGCCAAGTATCGACGTCGACGCGTTCGATGCTCCGAGCGATCTCCCGGAACTCGGACTCCTCGGGGATCACGTCCGTCCGCAGCTCGACGGCGAACGACCCGTCGAACCACAGCGCGTAGAAGGTCACGCCGATCGGCGCGTTGCCGTCGTGACGAAAGAGGAACCCGTCGTGACCGGCGATCGTTATCTCCGCCGACCGTTCCGCCCCTCGTCGGCGGTCATTCACGTACTGGTCGTAGAACTTGGCCCGGTACCAGTTGATCGAGACCCACAGCCGCCCCTTCCGGAAGTTCGTCTCGCCCCCGTCGTCTCCGTAATCCTCTGCTCTCTCCAACCTCCACCCGGGGGCCGTGACCAGAAGGCGTGGGGCCTGACGGGCGGCGATGACCTGAATCGGGGCCGGCTCCCGCTCGGGAGGCGGCGCCTGCGTCGCGGAACGGGTCATGACCACGATCCCTGTGACGACGGCTACCGCGGCGACTGCCGTAGCGGTCCGCATCACCCAGCGAGCGCGTCCGGGCCGGGACGAGATGATCGCTTCGAGCATCTCGCGCCCCCACTGCGTTTCGGCGACGCCCTCCCAGGCGCCGGGGCTCACGGGGTCGACCCCTGCTGCCATCTCCGTCAACGTCCGGTCGTTCATCTCGAGTCCTCCAAGGTCTTCGTCGCTTCGTCTTCGCCGAGCGCACGCTTCAAGCGCGCGCGTGCACGGTGGAGACGCATCCGGAACGTCCCCGGAGCGCAGCCGGCGGCGACCGCGGCCCGGGCGGGATCGAGGCCGTCCCACGCCACGAGCACGAACGCCTCTCTCTCCGCGTCGGGGAGCGCGGTTATCGCCGCGAGCAAGCCCTCGTCGACCGCGTCCCGATCCTGGTCGGGCGTCGCCACCTGTAGGGCGAGCTTGTCGCGGAGAGCGCGCAGCCGGAGCGAGGACCTGCGCCTGTTC
>DASQDO010000259.1:0-5402 GCA_035634135.1 Actinomycetota bacterium | reverse complement strand
CATGGTGTTGAATGTTTTAGATGCCGAGACTCGTGAGCGCGCAATCGGCTCTGTGGCGAGCGTGAAGCGTGTACGGATTGGCCAATGATTCCCGGTGCGTGACAGCGGCGATCTGTAAAGACTCTGACTTTGGGCTGTATGACCTTATGGCATGACTTTCCTGGCGCAAATGATCGTTGCGAGTCGCAACCGGAGGAATCTTGTTCGTCGCAGCCCGACCCCCCTGAGAGCGTCCGAGACATTCCTCGTCGCGAAAGCCGTCGGAAGCGACTTGCTCCGCAAGGGTACCCCGACTACCGAGACGAACAGCGTGCCGCCCGGAGCGAGCACACGGGCCAGCTCCCCCACGGCCCCCTCTAGGTTCGGCATCACCTGCAGCCCGTTCGTGCACAGGATTGCTGGGAAGGTCCCGTCGGGGAAGGGCAACTCGTGGATGCTCGCCTGGACAACTGACAGGTTCGAGAGACCCTCGCGAGCAGCTAGGTCACGAGACTCCTGCACCATGCCCTCGGCTATGTCCACACCGACCACCAAGCCTGGGTGGGCACGGGCTACCGCCTTCGTGAAGTAGGCCGTCCCGACCGGTACGTCCAGGATCGGGCCGCCGTCCGCAGCCGAAACGGCACGGCGGCCCTGTTCAGCTACCAGATCGTGCAGACGGCCACCGCTCAATAGCTTGAACGATCCGTGCACAACCAACGGGTCGTACAACCTGTGCGCGGCGCGCGAATAGATTCCGGCTATCAACTTCTGACCGCGACCCACCGCCACGTCCGAACCTAGCCCTCCGGGACCAGGTCCTCTAGCCGGCAGTCCGACGCGTCCTTGTCTGCACGCAGGCCCTTGAACGACGCCGCACGAAGGCGGTTGCCCGACGTCAGCTCACGGAACTCGACCTTCGCCACCAGCTCGGGCCGAACCCACTGCGGGTCCTTCAGCGGCTTCCCCCACCGGCCCGACGACAGCCCGACCGGGTCCTCCACGAACGGGCACTCCGGCGAGGCCAACGACTGCAACGACGGCACCAGTGACTCCAGCGCCTTGTCCGAGAAACCAGTCCCCACCGAGCCCAGGAAGTGCAATCCGTCCGAGTCGTAGGCCCCGACTATCAGCGATCCGAACGTCGACGAACGGTTGCCCTCGCCCTTCGACCAGCCCCCGACCACCACGTCGGCTTCCCACACCGTCTTGATCTTCAGCCAGTCGCGGCTCCGCTTGCCGGGGCGGTACGTGCTCGACCCCTTCTTCGCGACGATGCCCTCGATCTTGTTCGTCTTGGCGAACTCGAACAGAAGCGCTCCCTCACCGGGCGTGCAGTGCGAGACCTGCACCTTCTCCGACGGGACGACGAGCTCGTCCAGCAGCTCCTTGCGCCGCTCCAACGGCAGGTCCATCGTCGAGCGACCGTCGAGGAACAGCAGGTCGTACACGACGTATGTCACCGGGATCTGCTTCGACATCCGCTCGATGTCGCGCGGGTTCTGCAGGTTGATGCGGGACTGGAGCTTCTCGAACGAGGGCCGGCCCGCCGACATCGCGACGATCTCGCCGTCGACGATCGCGTCGAGGCACACGAGCCGCGTGTGCAGGTCGTGCAGCTCCGGATAGCAGACGGTGATGTCGTTGCGGTTGCGCGAGATCAGCGCGGTCTCGTCGGAGCACACACCGAGAGCGCGGACCCCGTCCCACTTCAGCTCGAAGATCCACCCCTCGCGGTCGAACGGCTCCTCGACCAGCGTCGCGAGCATCGGCGTGAGCTCGGGCAGCGGGTCGGGCTCCGGCCGCTCGTCCTTGCTCAGGAACACCAGCCAGTCCTTCTTCGCCTCGGTCTTGTCGGTGAGGGCCATGTGCCAGACGCCCTTCATCCGCTCGCCCGACAGCCGGAACGTGAGCTTGCCGCGCTCCTGCTCGAGGAGCTCGAACTCGCCGTGGTCGAAGATGCGGACCTCGCCGGCTCCGTAGTTGCCCGCCGGGATCGTCCCGGAGAACGAGCCGTACTCGAACGGGTGGTCCTCGACGTGGACGGCCAGGTGCGGCTTGCCCTTGCGCAGCGGCAGGTTCTTCGGCACGGCCCACGACACGAGCACGGGCACGTCGCCGTTGTACATCTCGAGCCTGAGGTCGAAGTGGAGCCGGCGCGCGTGGTGCTGATGGATCACGAACGTCCCGCCCGGAAGGGCCTTTGCGACGTCGACGTCGCCCGACACGGCGGGAGGCGGCTCGGGCGTCTCGTCGAAGCGGCGCTTGCGCGCGTAGTCACGGGTCTCGGGCATCGTCCAAGGTTGTCACAGCACGACGCCGGCGGGCGCGCGCCCGGTTGGTCCCGTTTTGCTCGGATCAGCCGAAGACGGCCTACTTCACTAGTTACGTACAGATTCCGGCCCCCCTTTCCGATTGACTCCTCGTGGCTGCCCATCCGACCGGGAGGATCCTCCGCGCATGAAGAGAATCGCCGTCGTACTTGCACTCCTCGCCCTCGCTGCGGCGGCGGTCGCGCCGGCGTCCGCGGGCAAGAGGGGTTCCTCCCTCCGCAGGGGGCTCGACCTGTCGCTCGACGCGCCGGTCCACATCCCGGACCACGGGGCGCACCTCGACGAGGACACCGCGGCCCTCAGCTCGGTCACGACCGACCGCCTTTCCCGCTCGTTGACGTCGGGCCGGATCTCGCCGGCGAAGTTCGCTCTGGAGCGCGCGGAGGCAACCCTCGACGGGGACTTCGACGGCCACCTCAGCCTCGTCCTCACCGACCTAGCGCTGCGTGTCCGTGAGCTGAGCGGCGCCGACCGCGAGCGTGCGCAGGCGATCCTCGCCCGGCCTACCGACCCGGACACCGACGCCAACATCAACCGCGTCTCGTACCGGGACGCCGACGTCAATGCGTCGTGCAGCGCGCACTTCTGCATCCACTGGACGAGCACGGGGCGCCATGCCGTCGCCCAGACGGACGCCAACTCGAACACCACGCCGGACTACGTCGAGACCGTGCAGGTCGAGATGGAGAACGTGTGGGCGGCGATCGTCGACGGCCATGGGTTCAAGGCTCCGAAGTCCGACCTGACGTCCGAGAACACGGTCAGCGGGCCGGACGCCGGCAAGCTCGACGTCTATCTCGTGGAGGCCGGCAGCGACGGCGTCTACGGATACTGCACGACCGACGACCCGAACCTCTTGGACCCGTCGCTCGGCTACGAGTACTTCGACGGATCGGCGTACTGCGCGCTCGACGACGACTTCGCGCCGAGCCAGTTCGGCGGCGCGCCCGCCGAGGAGTCGCTGAGGGTCACCGCTGCCCACGAGTTCTTCCACGCCGTCCAGCTCTCCTACGCCGCCGGCCACGACACGTGGATGTCCGAGGGCACGGCGACGCTGATGGAGGACGTCGTTCACGACGACGTCGACGACAACTACCAGTACCTGAGCGTCAGCGCGATGCGCACGCTCAACGGACGGACGACGGTGCCGCTCGACGCCGGGATCGCGCCGTATCACTACGGCGCCTGGTTGTGGTGGAGGTTCCTCGTCGAGCTCGAGGAGACCGGCGGGCTCCCGATCATCCGCGAGACGTGGGAGTACGCGGCGCTCGACGGCCCGGGTGCCGACGGCCTCGTCTCGACGTTCGCGATCAGGAAGGCGCTTGCCGACCACAACGTGTCGTTCGCCGGTGCCAAGGCGTTCTTCTCGGTCGTCAACTACCTGCCCGAGGGCTTCTACGAGGAGGGCGCGGCGTACCGCGCGGAGATGAACGGGAAACGGCCGACGCCCATGGCGACGTTCACGCTCGGCGGGACCAAGAAGGGCACGGGGCTGCGCGTCGCGAAGCTCGACCATCTCAGCGCCGGCTACGTGGTCTTCAAGCCGGGTGCCGGCGTGACCAAGCTGCGGGCGGGCGTCGACCTGCCGGCCGGCGCGACGTCGCCGAGCGCTGCCGTCCTCGTCCTCTACACCGACGGGACGGTCGAGAGGGCGTCGATCCCCGTGAACGGCACCGGGGTGGGGGCGCTGAAGGGGATCCCGTTCCGCAAGGGTGAGGTCGCCAGCGTCGTGCTCGTCCTCGACAACGCGAGCACGCGCTTCAAGGCCTGCTTCCAGCGCAGCACGCCGTGGACTTGCTCGGGCATCCCGAGGGACGACGCGCTGCCGTTCCAGCTCTCGGGGACGGCGAGCTAGCCAAGAGTCTGAAGGAGCCGCCGCAGGGATCTAGGGCTAGGTCCCTGCGGCGGTTTCCGCCAACCACTTCGCAAGGCCGACGCCGCCGTAGGGATTCCCGGCCGGGATGCCCTCGTGCTTCGCGAAGGCGAAGACGTCCCGGCGCTCGCCCTCGGCCAGCAGCAGCTCGGTCCACGCCTTGCGCTCCGATTCCTCGTACTCGTCGGTCCGCAGCCGGACGTAGGCGAGCTCGCCCGGAGGCAGCGAGTCCGGCGCCTTCCCGTCGGTGTTCGACAGACAGATCGTGCCGCGGGCGGCCGCGACCCGGCCCCTGACCTCGTCGTGGTCCCACGTCTCGTTGCGGAACTCGAACGCGTAGCGGCGGTCCGGCGGGAGCGCGGCGATCAACGCGTCGAGCGCGGCGTCGTCGCGGACGCGATGCGGCGGGAACTGCAAGAGCACGACGCCGAGCTTGGGGCCGAGCCGCGCCGCGTGGTCGAAGAACGTCTTGAGAAGGTCGATCCTCGGCTCGTCGGGTGCGATCGACCGCGAGTGCGTGATCCTGCGGTGCATCTTGAGCGAGAACAAGAAGCCGTCCGACGTCTCGTCGCGCCACCGCTCCATCGTCTCGGTCGACTGGAGCCGGTAGAACGTCGCGTTGATCTCGCAGGCGCCGAGCGTCGACGAGTAGAAGCGGAGCCACTCCTTCTGCTTGACGTCGGCGGGATAGAAGTCGGGCTTCCACTCGCGGTAGGCCCAGCCCGAAGTCCCGACGAACAGTGTCATCGCTTGATCATCCGGGCCCTGCGCGGCTTCGCGTCGAGCTGCTCTATCGCCTCGTCCAGCGACTGGCCCGGCCCCCGTGCTACCGGCAGGAACGGGTCCCCGGCGCTCGCTATCCGGTCGAAGATCGTCTCGATCGAGAACAGCGACGGCTCTACCTCGTCGAGCTCGTCCCACTCGAACGGCGTCGACACCGTCGCGCCCGGCTCCGGCCGGGCCGAGTACGCGGCCGCGATGTTCGCCCCCTCGCGGTTCATGTTCACGTCCAGAAAGACCTTGTCCGAGCGCTTGCTGACCTCCCACTCGATCGTCGTCGTCTCGGGGTCGGCCGCGTGCACGAGGTCGGAGACCGTGCCGACGAAGCCGCGCACGTGGTCGTAGTCGACCGTCCCGTCGAGCGGGACCATGATCTGCATCCCGGTCGCACCGGAGGTCTTCGGATACGCGGTGATCCCGAGCTGGTCGAGGACGAC
>DASQDO010000258.1:0-2395 GCA_035634135.1 Actinomycetota bacterium | reverse complement strand
CGATGGTCCGCCGCGTGCGCACCGGAAGGCCGTGGCGTGCGGCCATCGCGGCCGCGGTCTCGCGCGTCCTGTCGATCGGGCTCGAGTACACGGCTTCGAGGTTCATCGACGACAGGAGCTCCGCCGCAGCGTCCGCCTGTTCGCGGCCCTCGTCGGTCAGGTGGACGTCCGGCATCCACCCCGACAGCTTGTGCCCGGTGTGCGAGGTGACGCCGTGCCTGACGAGCCAGAGTGTCGTCATGCGAGCGACTTCTTCACCGCTTCGAGAGCGCTCGGGTTCTCGAGCGACGAGAGGTCGCCGGGGTCCTCTCCCAATACCTGCGCGCGGATCGCGCGCCGCAGGATCTTGGCGGAGCGTGTCTTGGGCAGCTCCTCGACGAAGCGGATCGCCGCCGGCGCGAACGCCTTGCCGAGCTCGTTCGCGATCGTCGCCTTGACCTCGGCCGCAAGCTCGTCGCTCGGGTCCTCGCCGGGTCGCAGGATGCAGAAGCACCACACGGTCTCGCCCTTGACCTCGTCGGGGACTCCCACGGCCGCGCACTCGACGACCGCCGGATGGTCGACCGCGGCGGACTCGAACTCGGCCGGGCCGATCCTCTTGCCCGCGATGTTCAAGGTGTCGTCCGACCGGCCGTGCAGGAACCAGTACCCGTCGTCGTCGACGGAAGCCCAGTCTCCGTGGACCCACACGTCCGGCCATCGCGACCAGTACGCGTCGAGGTACCGCTGCGGGTTGTTCCAGAAGCCGCGCGTCTGCGCGGGCCACGGCTGGGTGCACACGAGCTCGCCGACCTCGCCGCGCACGGGTTTCCCGTCCGGCCCGAAGACGTCGATCGCCATCCCGAGCCACGGCGCTCCGAGAGAGCACGCCTTCGTCGGGATCACGGGGGCCTGGCCCAGGAAGCACGCACCGATCTCGGTGCCGCCTGAGATGTTGATGATCGGGCAGCGGCCCCCACCGACGACGTCGGAGAACCAGCGGTACGGCTCGGGGTTCCACGGCTCGCCGGTCGAGCCCAGCAGGCGCAGCTTCGAGAGGTCCGCTGCCTTCACGGGCTCCTCGCCCGCCGGCATGAGAGCGCGCACCAGCGTCGGCGAGATCCCGAGCACGGTGACGCCGTGGCGTTCGCACATCTGCCATACGCGCCCGGCGTCGGGGTAGTTCGGCGCGCCCTCGTACATCAGCACGCACGCGCCGTTCGAGTGCCCGCCGACCATCTCGAACGGGCCCATGATCCAGCCCATGTCGGTCACCCAATACAGGACCTCGCCGGGAGCCATGTCGAACTGGTACGCGGCCTCGGACGCGATCTTCACGAGGAAGCCGCCGTGCACGTGGAGACTCCCCTTCGGGCGGCCGGTCGTGCCGGAGGTGTAGGCGATCATCAGCGGGGCCTCGGGGTCGAGCTCGGCGGACGCTCGCTCGGGCGATTGCCGCCCGCACAGCTCGGCCCAGTCGACGTCTTTGTCCCCGGACGCGATCTCGTCGTCCGGGAAGCGGCGGTAGACGACGACCTTCTCGACCGTCGGCGACGCGGCCACGGCCTCGTCCGCCGTCGCCTTCATCGGGACCTTCGAGCCTCGCCGGTAGAACGCGTCGGCGGTCACGAGCGCCGTGGCCCCCGCATCCTGCAGCCGGGTCGCGATCGCGGGGGCCCCGAAGCCCGAGAAGATCGGCAGGTAGATCGCGCCGAGCTTCGCGCACGCGTACATCGCCACGACGGCTTCGGGGACCATCGGCATGTAGACCCCGACGGCATCGCCCTCGCCGATCCCGAGCTCGGCAAGACCGTTGGCGGCGC
Organism: Actinomycetota bacterium; assembly: GCA_035634135.1. Taxonomy (GTDB): domain Bacteria; phylum Actinomycetota; class CADDZG01; order CADDZG01; family WHSQ01; genus JALZEG01. The sequence goes on along the minus strand of DASQDO010000258.1, from coordinate 593 downwards.
GGTTCACGGCCTCGCCGAGGTCCGCGTACGTCAGCGTCCGGACGTCTCCGTCCTCGCCCTCCCACACGAGAGCGCGGTCGCCGGCGCGCGCAGAGGCCGCGTGACGGTCGACGCAGTTGTAGGCGAGGTTGACGAGCCCGCCGGTGAACCAGCGCGGCCACTGCGGGCCTTTCGGTGTCTCGAGCAGGGTGTCGTAGGGACGGAAGAAGTCGATGCCGACGTCCTCGACGACCGCGTTCCAGAACCACTCGAGGTCGTCGGAGGACCGGCGGACGAGCTCCTGATACGTCTCGATCCCGTGACGCCGCATCAAGCGCGTCACGGCCGCGCGCTCCAAGTGCTCGGCAGTCGGTTCCCACACGAAGTCGCTCATCACCCGCAGGCTATCGCGGGGCCACCACGCGAAGAGGCGGCCCCGAAGGGCCGCCTCTTCCCACTGGTCAGGGGTCAGTTGACCGTTATGAGCCCGTCCATCTCGTGCAGGAAGCAGAAGTAGACGAACGGCTTCTTGCCGCTCTTCTCGCCGAACCTCACGTCGAAGGACTCGAGCCCTCCCGCGGGAGGCGTGAGCGAAGCAGCCTGCTGGCCGCGGA
>DASQDO010000257.1:0-4500 GCA_035634135.1 Actinomycetota bacterium | reverse complement strand
TTCCTGCTCGTCGTCCCGTTCAGTCAGGGTTTCGTGAAGGTGACGTCCTCACAGAAGTGCGTCTTCTTCGCGGCGTTCCTCTGCACGACGGCCGCGGCGCTCCTGCTGATCGCCCCGACGACCTATCACCGCCTGCGCTGGCGACAGCACGACAAGGAGCAGATGCTCGCGACGGCCAACAAGATGGTCATCGCCGGGATGGGGCTTCTGGCGCTCGCGATGTGCTGCGTCGTCTACTTCATCACGAGCTTCTTGTACGGGGGACCGGCCCCCTGGCTCACCGCCGTGGCGGGGGGCGCGTTCGCGTTCTTCTGGTTCGGGCTCCCGCTGTACCGGAAGGCGAAAGAGGCCTGACCTAGCCCAGGTAGTAGCCCTCGAGGCTCGCCGGAGAGGTGTCGGCCAGCGCGGGGATCACGGGCGAGGAGCACACGGGGCAGGACCCGGTGTCGTTCGCCTCCAGGAAGACGGTTCGCTCGCAGCTCACGCAGATGGCTTTGGTCGCCATGGCCCCCTCCGGAAACGTGACGGTCGGTCGAGGCTGCGTCTCAACCCGTTCGGCGATTGTGCCCGTTTCGCGCCGCCGTGTCGAGCCCGAATTCATCCGAAAAGGCATACTGATCGGGGCTCGACGGACGAGAGAGGTGGAGATGAGACGAGCGGTGGTCGCGATCGCGGCCGTAGTGGTTGCGACCGGCCTGACGCCCCCTGCATCGGCGACGCCGCTGCCCCGGTCGATCGACGAAGCCCGGGCCCTGTTCGAACAGCCGAGAGATGGCGGCTCGAACCAGATGTTCATCCAGCTCGTCCCTCCAGGCTACAAGGGCTACCGCTGGACCGTCCTCGCCTACAAGAAGAACCCTCGGGCGAAGACGTCGCTGGTGCTCGGCTTCATCCGGACGGGGGCCCAGGACACGCAGTCCCAGAGGAGCGAGTTCCGCTGGGAGCTCCCCCGCGGCGCGATGAGGATGGCCTCGGACCTCCGGCCCGTGTCGCTCGACACCCGCAGGGGGATGGGGAACAACGGCTTCGTCGACATGAAGCTGACGCACACCGAGAGGTACATGCGCTTCCCCGCGCAGAAGGGATGCCGCGGCGCAGTGTCCTTCCGCGTCGGGAGGTTCGGGGGCCGGTTCCGCTTCAACGCGCGCGACGAGTACTTCAAGCGGATCTCGATGCAGGGCGTCCAGGTGCTCGTGTACCGCGAGCACGACTACCGGTGCGGGTCGCCTCCGCAGCAGCCACCGCCGTGCGAATACGACCTCGAGCTGGAGGCCCCGGACCCCGACGCCGGCCTCGTCGTGCAGGCCAAGAAGACTCCCGAGGGCAGGGTCGACCAGAGGGCCGTCGCCTTCCGGGCGCTCGACACGGGCTTGGCCGTCCACGTGATCAACGCGTCGATCGCCGTCCCCGAGGCGTTCGAAGCATCCGAGGACCTCACGTCCGCGAGCGTCGACGGCGACGCGGCCGGCCCGTGGCTGAGCGGTGACCTCAGCTACGTGGGGCCGCCGGCGACCGAGGGCGAGGTCGACGACTGCGGCGCGAACCAGGCGTCCTCGGGGATCGCGACCGGTGACTACACCGCGCACTTCGACTCGATCGGCGACGTCACGGTCGCGGCCACCGGCCTGAGCGCGACCGTGCGGCGGCGGATTTAAGGTGCGCCCATGAAGACCTTCCGGACGTTACTCATCGCGCTCCTGTTGCTCCTCGGCGCCGCGTGCGGCGACGACACGCCGTCGGGATCCGACGCGGGAGGGGGCGGCTCCGACGGATGCGAGGAGGGAGCGGTCGTCGAGCTCGACTCGGGCCTCGAGTACGAGGAGCTCGAGTGCGGCGACGGCACCGAGGTCGCCCGCGGCGACGTCATCGAGGTCTTCTACACGGGCACGCTGGACGACGGGACCGAGTTCGACTCGAACGTCGGCGCCGACCCCGTGAAGTTCGCGCTCGAGTCCGGGAACCTCATCGAAGGCTGGGTCGAGGGCATCCCCGGCATGAAGGAGGGCGGGCGTCGCAAGCTGACGATCCCGTCCGAGCTCGGCTACGGCGAAAGCGGGTACCCGCCGGACATCCCGCCGAACGCGACGCTGGTCTTCGAGGTCGAGATCGTGTCCGTCGAAGAGGCGCCCTAGATCCAGCACCACCCGGCCGGCGGGCCGCCGCCGTCGCCGGTGCTCGTGACGATCCTCTCGACCTTCTTGCCGTTGACCGTCGACGTCACGGTCGACGTCGACTCCTCGGGCTCGGGGGCCTCGCAGTCGTCGAACGCCTGGATGCGGGAGCGCCAGTGGTGCTCGGGGATGGAGACGTTCGCGAGGATCGGGTAGAAGAAGACGAAGAGCCCGACCGCGCCGAGCGAGAACAGCGCGACGGCCGCCTTCGCCTCCCACGTCCACCCGATCCGCGTGACGACCCACGCGAGCGCCAGGCACATGAACGGGATCGTCGGCAGGATGTAGAAGATGAAGACCGCCTCACGGTTCCACGTGAGCGCGATCCACGGCAGGTAGGTCAGCAGGAACCCCGCGACGACGAAGCCCTCGGTCCCTCCGACCAGCGTCCGGGCGTCACGCTTGGGCTTCCACCACTCCCATTTCCTCACCCACCGCCACAGCGCGAACAGCACGGCGAGGATCGACGCGCCCCACACGAACGGGCTGCCGGTTGCGAGCACCTCCTTCACCTCGCCGTTCGGCGCGGGGGGATCGCACGAGTCGCCCCCGCAATAGGCGTACGAGACCGGCCGCTTCAGCAGGATCCACGACCACCACGGCGACTGGTACGAGTGGGTCGCGTCGAGGTCGTCGTGGAAGTTCGCCATCTCGAACTGCTGGTTCCAGACGTTGTTCACCCACGCGTCGGCGGTCCAGGGGAGCGCGGTGTACGACCCGCCGATGCGGCCGACGTACGTGAGGCCGTAGAGCGCGACCGGAAGGATCACGAGCCAGACCGCGATCGAGGGGAGCTCCTCGCGCGCGAACCGGCGCAACGGACGCGGGTGGCCGTCGCGCCGGCGCGTCCCGATCTCCCACGCGAACGTGAGCAGGATCACGATCATCAAGACCATGCCCCCGGACCACTTCGACGCGACAGCACCCGCCCCGGCCGCGCCCGCGGCGAGCCTCCAGGGCCGGTCGAGCAGTCCGTGCGGCCGCTCGTCGGGGGGGCGGTCGAGCAGCGCGAGCATCCGGTCGCGGTCGTACGCGACGAACAGCATCGCCGCGACGCCGAACATCGGGATGAAGATGTCCAGCATCGACGTGCGCGACTGGACGAAGTGCAGGAAGTCGACGCCGAGGAGCCCGGCGGCCAGCGTCGCCCCGAGGGTCGAGCCCAGGACCTTGCGGGCCAGCAGGTAGAGGAGCGCCACGGTGACGACCCCGGCGATCGCCGCGGTGAACCGCCAGCCGAACGAGTCGTAGCCGAAGAGCCTGATCCCGACTGCGATCAGCCACTTGGACATCGGGGGGTGGACGGGCGTGCTCTCGTGGTCGATGCCGCACACCGAGGGGGCCGCGTACACGTACCAGCATGCGTCGCGGGCGTAGTAGACCTCGTCGAAGATCAGGTGCTTGGGGTCGGCGAGCCGCGTCAAGCGCAGCAGCGCGCTCCCGATCGTCACCGCGCTCAGCGCGAGCCAGTCCCGTCCCGACCAGCCAGCGCGCCGCGACCGAGCGGGAAGCTCGATCACGGGGAGTTCGGGTTCGGCCGCTGCCACGGAACGGGAGCATAGTTAGTCTCCACGCCTGTGCGAACGATCGTGGCGGGGCTGCGCGTGCTGCGAGAGGCTCCGCTCGCGATGGCACCGTTCGCGGCCGAGGGCTTGATCGCCGGCGTCCTCGTCCTAACCGGTGCGTTCCCCGGAGACGGTGCGGCCGCCGCCAGCGCCGCCGTCTTCCCCCTCGACGTCTTCTTCGACGTCAAGCAAGCCCTCGCGCACGGGCGCGGGTGGCCGTGGTTCGCGGCCGCCGTCGCGCTGTCGATAGTGGTCCGCAGCGGGGCGCTCGCGTTGACGCTGTGGCTGAAGGACGCACGCCGCGCCCCCCTCGCGGTCGCATGGGTGAGGTGTCTCCGGCTGGCCGCCGGTGCCGCTATCGCGCTCCTGCCGAGCGCCGCGTTGTTCTTCGCCGGGGTTGCGATCAGGTACGCGCCGTTCGTGTGGGTGGGTGCGATCGCCGGGTTCGTGCCCTCGCTGTGGTTCGTGCGGCGGGCCGCGTCGCTGGACGCCGGAGCCGGGACTCCCCGCGGCAAGGGGGTCCCCGAGATCGGGACCTTCCTCGGCTACGCCTTCGTCGTCACGATGCTGGGGGCGGCGATGTCGGTGCTCGGCGGCGGGATGGGCCGGTGGGCGGCTGCGGTCCTGCTCGCGTGCTCGGCGCCGCTGCACGCCCTCTACCTCCTCGGATGGCGGACGCACCTCGAAGAGGAGACGTATCCCGCCGGCGGGTCGATCGCAGTGACGGTGACGGTCGTCGGCGTCGTCGGGCTGGGGGCCGCGAC
>DASQDO010000256.1:0-3679 GCA_035634135.1 Actinomycetota bacterium | reverse complement strand
CCCGAGCTTCACGAACGTCTTGCCCGTCGTCCGGAAGCCGTAGCTGATCGGGACCTCGGCGTAGCGAAAGCCCTTGCCCAGCAGGTCCAGCGTGAGCACCTGCGCGTAGTTGTAGTCGTGCACGAGCTCGGCCTCGGCTGCGGCACGTGCGGACAGCGTCCGGTATCCGCTCTGTCCGTCGGAGATCCGGCGACGCGCGACGAACGAGAGCAGCTTCGTCAGGACGACGTTGCCGAAGCGGCGGTGGGGGAGCATGCGGTCGATCCGTCCGGCGAACCGCGAGCCGACGACGTAGTCGGCCTCGCCGGTGAGGATCGGCTCGACGAGCGCCCCCAGCTCCTCCGGCGCGTACTCGCCGTCCGCGTCGCAGAAGGCGACCGCGGCCGCGCCGCGCGCCACGCCTTCCGCGAGACCTCGCCGCACCGCGGCCCCCAGGCCCTCGTTCCGGGGTGCGGTCAGGACCTCGGCCCCCGCCGCGAGTGCGGCCTCGCCGGTCCCGTCGGCCGACCCGTCGTCCACCACGAGCGCGATCACGTCCCGGCCGCAGACCCGCGGCGGGATACGCCGCACGACGTCCGCGACCGACTCGACCTCGTCGTGCGCGGGGAGGAACAGCACCACGGGCCCCTCGCCGGGAGCGACCGGCGGGCGCTCCGCGACGGCCGGAAGACGCAGGCGCCCGAACGCGCCCGGTGCGGGGACGAACAGCGCGACCGCCCCGGTGACCAGCGAGTAGGCGGTCTTGAGCGCGTGCGCCGCGATCGCGGCGGCGAGCCCGGCGTCCGCCCCGGCGCCGAGCGCGACGAAGGCCGCGGTCGCAGCGGCCTCGTACGTGCCGATGCCGGCGGGCGCGACGGCGAAGACCTGCGCGGCGATCGTCACGGCTGTGACGAGGACGGCGTCGGCGACGGAGAGGTCGATCCCGGCCCACCGCGCGGCCTGCCAGATCACGGCGCTCTCGAGCACCCACCCCGCGACCGCCGCCCCGCCGCCGAGGACCGCGCCCGTGGTGCCGGCGACGGTCCGGGACGCGGTCCGGCGCAGCCAGACGAACCCGGCGACTCCCACGGCGGCCGCGCCGGCGAGCGGCAGCCAGGCCAGGCCGCCGAGGAGGTCGTCGACCAGACGGGGGCCGAGCAGAGCGGCGAGCCCCGCGACCGCCACGACGTCGGCCGCCCGCAGGAAGAGCGTCGAGGAGGTGGCGACCCGCGCGGGGATCCCGCCGCGCTTCACGGCCGTCGTGACGCGGAAGACCTCACCCAGCCGGAGCGGGAGGACGTGGTTCGCGCCGAGCGAGACGTGGATCGCCGCCCAGGCGGTCCCGAAGCGCAGCCCGGGGGCGAGGCGGGTCCATACCCAGGCCCTCACCAGGAAGGCGGTCCCGTACACGGAGGTGACGGCGAGCACGGCAAGGGGGGTGTCCACCGCCGCCCGCCAGGTCTCCCCGAAGACCGAGGCGTCGACCGACCGCAGCGCCAGCAGGGCGACCACGAGGGCGAGTAGCGTCCCGCCCCACCACCACTTGAGACCGCGGATCCGCAGGTCGAGGGCCTGCTCGGCCACTTCTTCGCCTCACCGTCCTTCCCTTGTTAGGGTCACCTTACATGGGCACTTCCAGGCGCATCCTCACCGCCCTCGCGCTCCTGTCGGCGGTCGCCGCGAGCGCCTGCTCGGGGGGCCGCGACGCCCTCACGATCTACTCCGGGCGCGACGAGGCGCTCGTCGGCCCCGTCCTCGAGGACTTCGTCGACGAGACTGGGATCGACGTCGACATCCGCTACGGGGACTCCGGCGAGCTCGCGCTGCTGCTCAACCAGGAGGGGGACAAGACCCGCGCCGACGTCTTCCTCTCGCAGAGCCCGGGCCCCACCGCCGCCGTGGCCGCGGAGGGGGGCCTCGCCGAGCTCCCGTCCGGCACGCTCGAGCTCGTCGACGAACGGTGGCGCGGCGCCGGCGGGAGGTGGGTCGGCGTCACGGCGCGCCAGAGGGTCCTCGTCTACAACTCGGAGATGGTCGCGGAGGACGAGCTGCCGGAGTCGGTGTTCGACCTGGTCGAGCCCGAGTACGAGGGCCGGGTCGCGGTCGCGCCGACGAACGCGTCGTTCCAGGACTTCGTGACGGCGATGCGCGAGACCGAAGGCGACGGCGCGACGCAAGAGTGGCTCGAGGGGATGGCCGCCAACGGCGCGCAGACGTACGCGGACAACTCGTCGATCGTCGCGGCCGTGGGGCGCGGCGAGATCCCGATGGGGCTCGTGAACCACTACTACAACTACCGCGCGCTCGAGGAGGACCCGTCTCTGCCGACGCGCAACTACGTCTTCCCGCCCGACGACCTGGGATCGCTGCTGATCGACTCGACCGTAGGGATCCTCGACACGACCGACCACCGCGACGACGCGGAGCTCTTCGTCGAGTACCTGCTCGACCGCGAGGCCCAGGAGTTCTTCAGCCGCGAGACCTTCGAGTACCCGCTCGCCGACGGCGCCGCGGCTTCGGAAGAGCTCCCGCCGCTAGAAGAGCTCGAGGGGCCGGACGTCGACCTGACCGCGCTCGACGACCTGGAGGCGACGGCGCGGCTGATCGAAGACAGTGGGCTCCTCTGAGGGCCGCGTCCGTTCCCGCCTCGTAGGGGTCGCTGCGGGCGGGGTCGCCGTCGTATTCGCGGCCCCCTTCCTCTACCTGCTGGTTCGCAACGTCCGGGACCCCGGGACCGCATGGTCCGCGCTCTCGTCGGGTGACGCGTGGGGGCCTCTGGGACGGAGCGTGCTGCTCGCCGTGCTCGTGTCGGCCTCGGCGACCGTCGTGGGTGCGGGGGCCGCGTGGCTGGTGGCGCGCACGGACTTGCCCGGAGCGCGCGTCTGGCGCGTGCTGCTCCCTCTCCCGCTCGTGATGCCGTCGTTCATCGGCGCGTTCGTGCTCGTGGCCGCGCTCGCGCCCGGGGGCCTCGTCGAGGCGGCGCTGCGCCCGTTCGGCGTCGACCGCCTCCCCGGCATCGGCGGGCTCGCGGGGTCGTTCCTCGTCCTCACGCTGTTCACCTACCCGTACGTGTACCTGCCGGCCCGGGCGCGCTTCCGCCGCCTCGCGCCGTCGCTGGAGGAGTCCGCGCGGCTCCTCGGCCGCGGCTCGTGGAGCACGTTCTGGCGCGTCGTCCTGCCGCAGTCCCGCGGCGCGATCCTGGCCGGCACGCTCCTCGTCTTCCTCTACAGCGTGTCGGAGTTCGGCGTCGTCCAGCTCATGCGCTACGACACGCTGACGCGGTCGATCTACGCGACGAGGTTCCTCGACCCGTCGCGGTCGTTCGCGCTGTCGTTGCAGCTGGGCCTGCTCGCGGTAGCGGTCGTCGTCGCGGAGCGCGTCGTCGCGCGCGGCGGGGGCCTCGAGCGGACCGAGTCGCAGCGCGACCACCGCGTGATGGTGTTGTCGCTCGGACGGTGGCGGGCGGCGGCGGTCGCGTCCTTGACCGCGCTCGTGGGCATGGCGCTGGCGTTGCCGGTCGGGGTCCTCACGTGGTGGGCGGTGCGAGGCGCAGCGCGCGGGGCGACGAGCGCCACGGGTGGCTTCGGCGACGTCGCCGGGCTCGGCCGCAGCATCCTGAACACGTCGTTCGTGAGCCTCGCCGCCGCGGTCGTCGCAGTGGCGGCGGTCCTGCCGGTCGCGTACCTGATCGTGCGGCGCC
>DASQDO010000255.1:0-2536 GCA_035634135.1 Actinomycetota bacterium | reverse complement strand
CGAACGACGGGTTGCCCGAGCAATCCGTCCGTAGCACCAGCGTGTTGACGAAGAAGCCGATCAGGGCTTCGACCTCCGAACGCCGGCGTCCCGCGACGGGCGTCGCAAGCAGCACGTCGGTCTGCGACGCGTAGCGGTGCAGGACCGCGGCGAACGCGGCGGTCACTGCCATGAACGGCGTCGCGCCGGCCGTCGCGGCGACCTCGTTCAACGCGGCTACGACGTCGGGCGGGATCGACACCGGTGCGGTTGCGCCGTCGAAGCTCTGCACGGGGGGCCGCGGCCGGTCCGTCGGGAGCTCCAGCAGGGCCGGTGCACCGGCGAGCGCGTCGCTCCAGTACGCGACCTGCTTGTCGAGCTCGGCCCCCGACAGCCACTCCCTCTGCCAGACGGCGTAGTCGGCGTACTGGATGGGAAGGTCCGGCAGCGACGGCTGATCGCCCGCCAGCCGGGCGTCGTAGCAGGTGCCCAGGTCGCGCAAGAGGACGTCGATCGACCACCCGTCCGAGACGACGTGGTGGATCGCCACGACGAGCACGTGGTCGTCCGCGGCGACGCGCAGCAGGCGGAAGCGCACCAGCGGGGGCCGCGCGAGGTCGACCGGCTCGTCGTCGAGCGACTCCGCGAGCCGCCGCGCCTCGTCCTCCGCGCCCGCCCCGAGATGCGTGAGGTCGACCACTTCGACGTCGACGTCTAGGTGCGGTACGACGACCTGCACGAGGGAGCCGGCGCGGATCTCGAAGCGCGTGCGCAGGGTCTCGTGTCGCGCTACGACGGTCGCCACCGCGGCACGCAACGCGTCGACGTCGAGGGGGCCGCGGCAGCGCACCGCGAACGAGTGCATGTAGAGCGGGACGTCGGCACGCAGATGCTCGAGCACCCACAGGCGCTCTTGTCCGAACGACGCGGGGAACGCGAGCTCCTGCGCGACCGCGCCCGCGTCTTCGGAGGAGCTCTCTGTTGAGCTGATCTCGTTCACCACCGGGTCTCGAATAGTTCCCCCCAATGCGGGCCCCGCCGCCCGCATCCCACACCGGCGACCGGCGGTGTTTCCTCCGGAGGCCCAGCAGAGGGAGGAGTCTATAATCCCGCCGTGACCGGAAGGGGCGGACGCTAGTGAAGGACACGGTTTCATCCGTTAAGTCCGCTATACACACGTTCGTAGACCGGTTCTTCGGCGACACGACGCTCGAAGACGGCCAGGACATGTTCGAGACCGGCTACGTCAACTCGATGTTCGCGCTGCAGCTCGTGCAGTTCGTCGAGGGCGAGTTCGGCATCACGGTCGACAGCGACGACCTCGAGCTCGACAACTTCCGGACGGTCTCCGCGATCGCCACCTTCGTCGAGCGCAAGAAGGCTTCGTCCGCGGTGGCGGGCTAGCCGCGCCGCTTCAATCCCAGTGCTGACCTCCGCCGAGACCGCGCGGCGAGACGAGTTCCGTTCGTTCGCGCGCGCCGAGATCGCTCCGCGCGCCGCGGCCTTCGACCGCGCCGGTGAGGTGGACGAGGACCTGATCGTGAAGCTCGCCGGCGCGGGATACCTCGGCGCCGCGGACATGGACGAGGTAACGTTCGGCCTGCTGTGCGAGGAGATCGGCGCGGCCTGCTCGTCGGTGCGGAGCCTTCTGACCGTCCAGGACATGGTCGCGCGCACGATTGCGCGCTGGGGCAGCGCCGAGCAGAAGGACCAGTGGCTCCCTCGGCTCGCGTCGGGCGACGCGATCGCCGGGTTCTGCCTCACCGAGCCGGGCACCGGGAGCGACGCGGCGGCCGTGACCACGTCGTTCGAGGACGCCGGCGACGACTGGGTGGTCACCGGCCACAAGCTGTGGGTGACGTTCGGCCGGCGCGCGGACGTGTTCCTCGTCGTCGGCCGCGCGGCGGCCGGCCCGGTCGCGGCCCTCGTCCCCCGCGGCGTCGCCCGCTTGGACCTCCGGCCGGTCGACGGCCAGCTGGGTCTCAGGGCGGCGATGCTGGCCGAGGTCGTCCTCGACGGATGCCGCGTGCCGAAGGCGAACACGGTCGCCAAGCCTGGCTTCGGCTTCTCCCACGTGGCCGGGACGACGCTCGACCATGGTCGCTACAGCGTCGCGTGGGGCTGCGTCGGGATAGCGCGCGGCTGCGTCGAGGCGAGCGCGGCGTATGCCACGGAGCGGGTCCAGTTCGGCTCGCCGCTGCGCGATCACCAGCTCGTGCGAAGGATGCTCGCCGACATGCAGGTGTCGACCGACGCGGCCCGGCTGATGTGCATCGAGGCAGGCCGGTTGCGCGCGGTCTCCGACCCCCGTTCGCTCGAGGCGACGATGGCGGCGAAGTACTTCGCGTCGACGATCCTGCCGCGCCTGACGAACGACGCGGTGCAGATCCACGGCGCCAACGGGGTCGACCCGCGTTTCGCCGTCGAGCGCCATTTCCGCGACGCGAAGATCATGCAGATCATCGAGGGCACGGACCAGATGCATCAGCTCAACCTGGCCGGCGTCGCGCTGCGGGGGTCGTCGTGAGCGGCATCGCGGCGGTGGGCCTCTCCCTGG
>DASQDO010000254.1:0-4359 GCA_035634135.1 Actinomycetota bacterium | reverse complement strand
CCAGTGGCGCCGGCTCTTGTTCTAGCGCGCTCGATTTGTGAAGCTCATGGTCTTGAGTTTCATCTTGCGTCGGAGAGGTCAATATCCGACAACCTCTGGGAGAACGTGGCCGGCCATATGTGGGGTAGTCGTTACGGCATCGGCTTTTTCGAGGACAGGAAGAACGAAGGTTTAAACCCCAACCTCGCGATAGAGATAGGGAGCATGCTCATGACCGGTCGGAGATGTGCGCTGTTGAAGGACGCGACCGTCACCAGGATGCCCACAGACCTCGTCGGCAAAATCTATAAGGACATCGATCTCGATGCACCCGCCACGGTGGAGTCGGCTCTTCACGTGTGGATACGAGAGGATCTCGCACTCGGCCCGTGCTCGGACTGCTGAGTTCCCTTCTCTCTGCCCTCTTACCTCTCCAGGACTTCCATTGCTTTCAGGGCTAGCCAGATCTCCATCCGGTCTTCGGCGCTCGCTAGGTCCCGGCCCAGTAGTTCCTCCGCCTGGCGGACCCGGTAGCGCAGCGTGTGGCGGTGGATCGCCAGGCTCTCGGCCCCCGGCTCCCAGCGTCCGCCCGATTCTATGAATGCTCGCACCGACGCCACCAGGTCCGACGAACGGGCCCGGTCCCGGTCTATCAACGGGCCCAGCACCGAGCGCACGAAGCCTTCCAGCGCTTCACGCGGCTGCCCGCCCAACAAGACCGCGTACGAGCCCAGGTCGCGCGGCGACGCGATCGGCACGTCCGGCCCCGCGGCGCGTAGCGCGAAGACCGCCTCCAGATAGGAACGGCGCAGGTCTGCTGCCGGGCACGCGCCTCCTACTCCTATCCGGACGTCCCCGGCCACGACGGGCCACGAGCGCGCCTCCTCCAATAGGAGACCCGCCAGGCGCTCGGGCTCCTGCGACGCGACGAGCGCAATCACCCTGCCCTCGACCAGCGCAGTCCGGCCCGGGACCTGGCGCACTCCCAGCGCACCGTCGAGCAACCACGCCGCTTCGTCGAGCGCGGGCTCCGGCACCGATCCCACGTCCACGACCAACGCCACGACGGCCGAGCCGCGCGGGAACCCGACGAGCTCCAGTCGCCTCGTCAGCTCCGACCCGTCGACCCGCCCGGCTATGGCTTCGACCAGCACGTCTCCGGCGATCCGTCTCTCCGCGTCGACGACCGCGCGCCGCGACGTCAGCAACAAGCCCAGCACCGTCACCGCGTGGCGCGCCACGATGCGGTCGCGCGGCTCGATACGGCGGTCCTTCCCGAAGACCGCCCAGCCCTCGCGCCGGCCTCCGGCGTCGACCGCCAGCGCGACGAACGACGACCCGGGTCCCTGGTCTGCCGCCGTCGACGTCGAGTCACCCGGCGGCGGCAGCGTCTTCCACAACTTCGCCTCGTCGGGAACGGCGACGGCCCGTGCTGCGGCGCGCGCCAGCACTCCCCCGCGCACGTCGAACAGCAAGGCCCACCCGCCGGCGATCGCAACCGCTTCCTCGAGCACGTCCGCGGGACCGCCGCCGCGCGACACCAGAGCCGCAAGGCGTTCATGCACCTCCACCGACATCCGCGCCTCGCGCAGCCGGTCCTCCGCGAGCGCGCTCGACACGGCTTCCGCGATCGCTATGAACGGGACCGGGTACGGCACCTCGATCACCGGGAACCCGCCTGAGTCCGCGGCCCTCTTGATCGCCGCGGGGACCTCGTCGGCACCGAAGCCGACACCGAAGCCGAGCCCGGCGAGGTCGGCCGAGATCAGCCGCCGGATGTAGGAGCGTTGGAGCGCGGCGGAGCCGGTCAGGCCCATCCCGGTCGTCAGCAGCAGCTCGCCGCCCGACAGCCACGGCGTCGGGTCCTGCAGCTCGGACGTGTGGACCCAGCGGATGGGGCGATCGAGCCCCGCCTCGCCCGCTACGACCGTCAAGCCGAGGCCGGGGAGGGCGAGGAGATCCCGCACTGTCATCGGCACCTTCCAGAGTGTACAAACCGGGCGTCCCGAACTCGCCTCGGCGCAGCGACTCGGCACGGCGCAGGCGGCGATACCGTCGGTGGATGGACGAGCCGATCCCGGGCCCGAGCTCGCGGCGGTTGATCGAGCGCCGGGAGGCCGCGGTCCCGCGGGCGGTCTTCAACACGCTCCCGGTCTTCGTCGCGTCGGGCGACGGCGCGCGGCTCGTGGACGTCGACGGCAACGAGTTCGTCGACTTCGCGGGTGGGCTCGGCGTCCTCAACGTCGGCCGCGCGAACCCGCGCGTTCTCGAAGCCGTGCACAAGCAAGCGGACGCGTTCCTGCACGAGTGCTTCCACGTCGCGATGTACGAGGGCTACGTCGAGCTCGCCGAGGCCCTCAACCGCATCACGCCGGGCGACCACCCGAAGAAGACCATGCTCGCGAACTCGGGGGCCGAGGCCGTCGAGAACGCGGTGAAGATCGCGCGGCTCTCCACCGGCAGAGACAGTGTGCTCGGGTTCTCGAACGCGTTCCACGGACGGACGCTGATGGGCATGACGCTCACCGCGAAGGAGATGCCCTACAAGCGCGGCTTCGGCCCCTTTGCTCCGGAGGTTCACCGCGTCCCGTTCGCGTACTGCTACCGGTGCCCCTTCGGGCTCGAGCACCCGTCGTGCGGGATGGCGTGCGCGGAGCACACGGCCGACGTCATCGACTCGGAGCTTGGCCGCGAGAACGTCGCGTGCATCGTCGTCGAGCCCGTGCAGGGGGAAGGAGGGTTCGTCGTCGCGCCGGACGACTTCCTCCCGGCCCTGCGGGCGATCTGCACCGAGCGCGACATCCTGCTGGTCGACGACGAGATCCAGAGCGGCATGGGCCGCACGGGAAAGATGTTCGCCGCCGACCACTACGGAGTGGTCCCCGACATCGTGACGACGGCGAAGTCACTGGGGGCCGGACTTCCGATCTCGGGCGTCACCGGGAACGCCGACGTGATGGATGCGCCGCACGTCGGCGGGCTCGGCGGGACCTACGGCGGCAACCCGGTCGCGTGCGCGGCCGCGCTCGCGGTGATCGAGGAGCTCACGACGACCGACCTCCTCGAACGAGCCGAGCGTCAGACGCAGATCGTCAGGTCGCGGCTCGATCCCCTCGAGGACGCTCTCGGCCTCGTCGGCGAGGTCCGGGGGCTCGGCCCGATGATCGGGATCGAGCTCGTCACCGACGAGATCACGAAGGAGCCGGCCAAGGTCGCGACGGCCGCCGTCGTCAAGCGCTGCCACGACAACGGTGTGCTCGTGCTGAAGGCCGGGACCTACGACAACGTCGTGCGGCTGCTCGCGCCGCTGGTGATCTCCGACGACGACCTCCACAAGGGCCTCGACGTGCTCGTCGAGGCTCTCGAATGGGCCAACCGGGGCGTGGGCTAGATGCTGATAGGCGGAGAGACGGTCGAGGGCGCGGGCGCACCCGTCGCGGTCGTGAACCCGGCAACCGAAGAGGCGTTCGACGAGGTCCGCTCGGCAACTCCCGGGCAGGTCATGGACGCGACCAAAGCCGCACGCGCCGCCTTCAGAGGCTGGAAACGCACCCCGGCCCCCGAGCGGGGCGAGATGCTCCACGGCCTCGCGTCGTGGATCAACGAGCACTCCGACGACCTCGCGACGACGCTCACCCGCGAGGGCGGCAAGCCCCGGGTCGAGAACCGTGACGAGATGGGCTGGAGCGCCGCGTGCCTCGACTTCTACGCCGAGATCGGGAGGCTCGAGCGCGGACGCGTAGTCCCCTCGGGAGAGGCCGACCAGCTCTCGCTCGTGATCAAGGAGCCGTTCGGCGTCGTCGCGGCGATCGTGCCGTGGAACTACCCGATCCTGCTGCTGATGTGGAAGCTCGCCCCGGCGCTCGCCGCCGGCAACACCGTCGTGCTCAAGCCGTCGCCGTACACGCCGCTCTCGACGCTCCAGATGTCGGAGGCGTTCGCGTCGCTGTTCCCTCCCGGAGTGGTCAACGTCGTCACGGGCGAGGCCGAGGCCGGAGCGGCACTCGTCGACTCGCCCGACGTCGCGCTCGTGGCGTTCACCGGCTCGGTCGAGACGGGCAAGAACGTCATGCGGTCCGCGGCCGAGAGCCTCAAGAAGGTCCACCTCGAGCTCGGAGGCAAGGACGCGTTCATCGTGTGCGACGACGTCGACCTCGAGGTCGCCGCGCGCGGCGCGGTCTGGGCCGCCTACCTCAACAGCGGGCAGGTCTGCACGTCGGCCGAGCGCTTCTACGTCCTGCCGCAGGTGTACGACGACTTCGTGGACGCATTCGTCGCGGAGGCGCAGAAGGTCGTCGTCGGCGACCCCATGGAGGACGCGACGGACATGGGCCCGCTCGTTCGAGGGATCCAGCGCGACCGCGTCGAAGCTCAGCTGGC
>DASQDO010000253.1:0-3010 GCA_035634135.1 Actinomycetota bacterium | reverse complement strand
GCAGCCGATGGCCTCGCCGGCGGCCATGCGCGGGAGCCACTCCTGCTTCTGCTCCTCCGACCCGTACCTCCAGATTGGGAACATCGCGAGCGAGCCCTGGACGGAGACGAAGCTGCGGAAGCCGCTGTCGCCGGCTTCGAGCTCGAGGCACGCGAGGCCGTAGCTGACCGCGTTCGTCCCGGCGCAGCCGTAACCGTCGAGGTGCATCCCGAGCAGGCCGAGACGCCCGAGCTCGGGGGCGACCTCGTGCGGGAACTCGCCCTCCTCGAACCACTTCTCGATGCCGGGCAGCACCCGGTCGGACACGAAGCGGCGCACGCTGTCGCGCACCATCTTCTCCTCGTCGCTCAAGAGAGCGTCGAGGCCGAGGAAGTCGAGTGCGTTCATCGCCGCGACGCTACTAGCTTTCGACTACGAACAGCTCGGGAGGCTGGGGGCCGGACTGCGTGAGCAGCGCCCGGTGCCGGTCGGGCCACGGGCGAGCATTTCGGTCGCGGTCGATCAGGACCGCGACGACCTTCATCGTCACGCAGCGCTCGCCCCTACGGTCGATCGTGAAGTCGTAGGCGAGCGACGTCGTCCCGACGTTCGTGACCGTGATCGTCGCGTCGACGAGGTCGCGGAAGTCGAGCGCGCACAGGAAGTCGGCCTCGACGTGGGCCCTCGGCAGGTACGCGTAGACGTCGTCGAGGATGCCGAGGCGTTCGAGCAGTGCGGTCTCGGCCCACTCGACCATGCGGAACGCCGCGGTGTTGTGCCAGCGCCCCGACGCGTCGGTGTCGGACCATTCGATCCGGCGCTGGATGGTCAGCGACGCGAAGCTCTCGGGCATGGGGCGGCCGCTTTCGTGGGTTTAGGTTGGTCGCTCGTCTTCTAGGAGGTGACTCTACTTGCGCGTCGGCGTCGGTCTTCCGAACGCGGTCCCCGGGACCGCGGCGGAGACGCTCGTCGAGTGGGCCGAGCGCGCCGACGCAGGCCCTTTCTCGAGCGTCGGAGTCGTCGACCGCGTCCGCTACGAAGGGTTCGACGCGTTGTCCGCGCTCGCGACCGCGGCCGCGGTGACGACGCGGGTGACGCTGACGACGATGATCCTGATCGCTCCGCTGCGCAAAGGTGCCGTCCTCGCCCAGGAGGCCGCGACCTTGCACGCCGTATCGGGCGGACGCCTCGTCCTCGGGCTCGGCCTCGGCGCTCGCCGCGACGACTACGAGCAGGTAGGCGCACCGTTCCGGGGGCGCGCGTCGAGGTTCGGCCGCCAGCTCGAGACGCTGCGGTCGTGGTGGGACGACGACGCCTCGCCGGGGCTGCTCGTCGGAGGAGGGAGCGATGCGGCGTTCGCTCGGGTCGCCCGGTTCGCCGACGGCTACGTGCACGGCGGCGGGCCGCCGCGGGCGTTCGCACGCGCGGCCGAGAAGGCGCGCGCCGCGTGGTTCGACTCCGGACGACCCGGCGAGCCGCGTTTGTGGGGGCAGGGGTACTTCGCGCTCGGCGACGCCGCCGAGAGGGGACGCGCCTACATGCGCGACTACTACGCGTTCACGGGCTCGTTCGCCGAGCGGATCGCCGAGGGGATGCTGTCGACCCCGCAGGCCGTCGTGTCGTTCGTCAAGGGATACGCCGACGCCGGGTGCGACGAGGTCGTGCTGTTCCCGGCGGTGTCCGAGCCGCGGCAGCTCGACCTCCTCGCGGACGCGCTGGCCGCGCTGTGAGGGTCGCGACAGCCGGGGGAGGCCCCGGAGGCCTGTACTTCAGCCTCCTGCTGGCAAAGGCGCGGCCCGGCGCACGCATCGAGGTGTTCGAGAAGAACCCGCGCGGCGCGACGTATGGGTGGGGCGTCGTGTTCTCCGACCGAACTCTCGCTTCGTTCCGCGAGGCCGACGCGGAGACCTACGAGCAGATCGTCGACGCGTTCGCGCTGTGGGACGTGATCGAGGTCCGCTACAAGGACGACACGGTCAGGTGCGGGGGCCAGGTGTTCTCGGGGATGGCGCGCCGGCGGCTGCTCGACATCCTCCAGGCACGGTGCGAGGAGCTCGGCGTCACGCTGCGGTTCGAGACCGAGGTCGGGCCGGAAGACGTCGGTGACTACGACCTCGTCGTCGCGGCCGACGGGATCCACAGCCGGTTCCGGACCGCGCACGCGGAAACGCTGGGGCCGCGCATCGTCGAGGGCCGGGCCCGTTACGTGTGGTTCGGCACGACGTGCCCGTTCGACTCGTTCACGTTCGTGTTCC
Organism: Actinomycetota bacterium; assembly: GCA_035634135.1. Lineage (GTDB taxonomy): Bacteria > Actinomycetota > CADDZG01 > CADDZG01 > WHSQ01 > JALZEG01. Next base: position 776 of record DASQDO010000253.1, on the reverse strand, counting down.
GACCGACCGAGCACGGGCTGTTCCAGGCCCACGTCTATCCGTTCGACGGGACGACGAGCACGTTCATCGTCGAGTGCGACGAGGAGACGTGGACGGCCGCAGGCCTCGACCGGGCCGGAGAGCGTGAGTCGATCGAGCTCTGCGAGCGCGTGTTCGCGGCCGACTTGCGGGGCCACTCGTTGCTGTCGAACCAGTCGCGCTGGCTCTCGTTCCCGACGCTGCGGACGCGCCGGTGGTGGCACGGGCGGACTGCGTTCCTCGGCGACGCCGTGCACACGGCGCACTTCTCGATCGGGTCCGGGACGAAGCTCGCGATGGAGGACGCGATCGCGCTCGCGCGGGAGGTCGCCCGCAAGCCGAGCCTGCCGGATGCCTTCGGCGCGTACGAGCTCGAACGGAAGGGCGTGGTCGAGCGGTTCCAGCAAGCAGCGCGCGAGAGCCAGCAGTACTTCGAGTCCACGTCGAGGTACATGGACCTCGACACCGAGCAGTTCGTCTTCCACCTGCTCACGCGCAGCGGGCGCGTCGGGTACGACGACCTGCGTCTGAAGGACGCGGCGCTGATCGACCGGGTCGACTCGTGGTTCGCCCGCCGGGCCGGACGGGAGGTGGCTCGGTTCGCACCGCCCCCGGCCTTCGCTCCGCTCCGGCTGGGGGCCTCGGAGCTAACGAACCGGGTCGCGGCAGTCGCTTCGTCGACGGATTCCTGCGAGGACGGGATGCCGGACGAGCTGCACGGCGCCGCGCTCGCGAGGGCGGCGGGGGAGGGGGCCTCG
>DASQDO010000252.1:0-6654 GCA_035634135.1 Actinomycetota bacterium | reverse complement strand
AGGAGATCCCAACCCGCGACGGGCAACGATGCACCGCGAAGTGAGCCCGTTTGATTCGTGACTTTCTGAACGACTTGTGGAATCTAGCGCGCCCTCTCGCGACGCGGCAACCCCCAGCACGCCGCAATGGCCGAGGAACTTCGAAAAGTTTTCGCGCTGTGACTATTGGCGCTTGTAGCGTTCCTTGAGCTTGCGCTCGAACTCGGCGGCGGCACGCCCGATACGGTCCCCGACGTCGCTCACCGTGCGCCCCGGCGAAGACGACGCCTCGCCGCGCAGCGCGCCTGCGACGACGACGATCCCCCAGACCATCGAGCCGAACGCGAGCGCCCCCACCCACACCTGCTTCGTCATGAAGAACGCAAACAACACCAGTAACCCGGCGAGGAACATCGCCACGCCTTTGCGTACGGTCGCGGCCGCCTTGCCGGCGGGCCGAGGCTTCTCCGAGCGCTCGCGCGCGAAGCCCGTGTCCTCCTGATAGAGGCTCTTCTCGATCTCGTCGAGGATGCGCTGCTCGCGCTCCGAAAGCGGCACTGTCTGCCGATTATAGGTTCGGCTCCGTATACGGAGCCAGGTTCCGGCGCGTCATCCGCGATCGACGAGCGTCGCCGGACCGACCGAGGAGGATCCGAAGCGTTCCCGGATCGAGTCGATCGCGGCCGACGCCGCGTGCCACCCGGGGCGCCCCGGACGCCCGCCCAGCAGGTCCATCTGGCGGCGAGGGGGGCCGGCGGCCAGAGAGGTCACGCTGACGCCGAGGAGCCGAATGCGGGGCGTAGCCGGAGCCAACTTCTCGTACAGCCCGCGCGCAACTGCGTAGATCTCGGCTGCGGTGTCGACCTCGGCCGGAAGGGTCTTCGACCGAGTGATCGTCTGGAAGCTCGACCAGCGGACCTTGATCGTCACGGTCCGCCCGCAGAGCCCCTTGCTCCGCAGGCGCCCCGCGGTCCGGTCGGACAGCCTCAGGAGCTCGCGCAGGATGTCGTCGTGCGCGTCGAGGTCGGCGGCGAAGGTCTCCTCGGAGCCGACCGATTTCGCCGGCTCGTGCGGGGTGACCGGGCGGTCGTCGAGCCCGGCCGCCAGGTGGGCGAGGTGGGCCCCGAGCGAGTCCCCCACCGCGCGCTCGAGCGTCCGCCGCGGGATCCCGGCGAGCTCGCCGACCGTCTTGATGCCGAGCCGGCGCAGCGTCTCGCCGGTCGCCTCGCCCACCCCCCACAGGGCGCGCACGGGGAGCGGGTGGAGGAACGCTTCGATGCGGTCCGGCGGGATCACGAGCAGGCCGTCGGGCTTGCCCCTCGTCGAGGCGAGCTTCGCCAGGAACTTGTTGGGCGCGACGCCGACGGTGCAGGTGAGGCCGAGCTCCGCTATCCGCTCCTTGACGGTGCCGGCGATCGTCACGGGGTCGCCGAAGAGCTTCACCGAGCCCGAGACGTCGAGGAAGGCCTCGTCGAGCGACAGCGGCTCGACCAGCGGCGTGAACGACAGGAAGACCTCGCGGATCTTCGCCGACAGGTCCTGGTACGCCGCGAAGTCGTTCGGCAGGAAGATCCCGCGGGGGCAGAGCCTCCGGGCCTGGATCGTCGGCATCGCGGAGCGGACGCCGAACTCGCGCGCCTCGTAGGAGGCCGACGTGACGACGCCGCGGCCCCCCTGCCCCCCCACGATCACGGGCTTGCCCTTCAAGGACGGGTCCTTGATCACCTCGACCGACGCGTAGAACGCGTCCATGTCGACGTGCAGGATCGGGGTGGCGACCTTCATCCCGACGAGCGTACGCCGCGGCTTCAGCGGGTAGTCGTCACGGACACCGACCAACCAAGGAGCCGCTTCCAATGGACAGAAGGATCGCGATCGTCACGGCCTCGGACTCCGGCATCGGCAAGGCGACCGCCGTCGCCCTCGCCCGCGCCGGGTGCGACGTGGGCATCACGTGGAACTCGGACGAGGCGGGGGCCAAGGAGACGGCGAACGAGGTCGGCGCGCTCGGCCGGCGGGCCGAGGTCCGGCACCTGGACCTCACGAACCTGCCCGGGGCGGCGGACGTCGTCGACGAGCTGGCCGCGGAGCTGGGCGGGCTCGACGTGTTCGTGAACAACGCCGGCACCGGTGACAGCACCCCGTTCCTCGAGCAGGACTACGCGGACTGGCTCAAGGTCCTGGACGTCGACCTCAACGGAGCGTTCCTCTGCGCCCAGAGGGCCGCCCGGATCATGGTCGCGAACAAGACCGAGGGCCGGATCGTCAACGTGACCTCGGTCCACGAGCACACTCCGAAGGAGGGCTCGGCCGCGTACTGCACCGCGAAGGGCGGGCTCGGCCTGCTGACGAAGGTCATGGCGCTCGAGCTCGCCGAGCACGGCATCACGGTCAACGCCGTCGCGCCCGGCGAGATCGCCACGGCGATGACCGGCAACGAAGACGTCGACCCGGCCGAGGTCGAGCGCCCGGGCATCCCGATGGGGCGGCCCGGCGACGCCTGGGAGGTCGCGCACGTGATCGCGCACCTCGCCTCGCCCGAGGCCTCGTACACGACCGGCGCCTCGTACGTCGTGGACGGGGGCCTGATGCTCATGCCCGCGATGGCGAACGTGATCGCGAAGCCCGAGTAGCCGGGGTGGTCGGCACGCACGGCCTTAAGGTCGCGATCACCGGAGCGACGGGCAACGTCGGGACGAGCCTCATCCGGTCGCTGCAGAACGAGCCGGCGGTCGGGTCGATCCTCGGGATCGCCCGGCGCGAGCCGGCCATGCGCGTGCCCAAGGTCACGTGGCGGCGGGCCGACATCGTCACGGACGACCTCGTCCGGCTGTTCTCGGGCTGCGACGTCGTCGTCCACCTCGCCTGGCTGATCCAGCCGTCCCGCGACCTGCGGATCCTCCACGCGACGAACGTCGACGGGAGCAGGCGGGTCTTCGAGGCGGCTGCGGCCGCGGGGGTCCCGTCGCTCGTCTACGCGTCCTCGATCGGGGCGTACTCCCCCGGGCCGAAGGACGACTCCGGCGTCGACGAGAGCTGGCCCGTCGAGGGCGTCGAGTCGTCGTTCTACTCCCGCCACAAGGCCGCGACCGAGTCGATCCTCGACGAGGTCGAGCGGGCGAACCCCCGCATGCGCGTCGTACGGCTGCGGCCCGGGCTGATCTTCAAGCGCGAGTCCGCGGCGGAGGTCCGCCGGCTGTTCTTCGGCCCCCTGTTGCCCGGGACCTTGATCCGACGGAGCCTCATCCCCTTCCTCCCCGACATAGACGCGCTGCGGTTCCAGGTCGTCCACTCCTACGACGTCGGGGACGCCTACCGGCTCGCGATCGTGAAGGGCGTCAGCGGGGCCTTCAACGTCGCGACCCAGCCGGTCATGGACATGAAGCGGCTCGCCGAGCTCCTCGGCGCCCGGCCGGTCAAGATCCCGGCGAGCGTGCTGAAGATCGGCGCCGACGTGACGTGGAAGCTGAGGCTCCAGCCCACCCCCTCGGGATGGCTCGACATGGCTCTCCAGGTTCCGATCATGGACACCACCCGGGCACGGACCGAGCTCGGGTGGAAGCCGCGCCACGACGCGGCGGACGCGATCCTCGACCTGATGGAGGGCCTGCGCGAAGGTGCGGGGATGGACACGCCACCGCTCGACCCAAAGGCCGGAGGCAGGGGCCGCGTGAAGGAGCTGCTCACTCGGGTGGGCGGCGCCTCTCGATAGTGGAAATACTCGCGGGGCGCCGGAAGGTCTCCGTCAGCAACCCCGACAAGGTCTTCTATCCCGAGACGGGCTTCACGAAGCTCGACGTCGCGCGCTACTACCAGGACGTCGCCCCGGTCCTCCTCCCGCACGTCAAGAACCGGCTCGTCACCTTGAAGCGCTACCCGAACGGCGTCGAGGGTGACTTCTTCTACGAGAAGCAGTGCCCGAAGCACCGCCCGGACTGGATCGGGACCGCCCCGATGGTCCGCAAGGACGGCAAGACGATCAACTACTGCCTGCTGAACGACCGCGCGGCCCTCGCGTGGGCCTCGAACCTCGCCAACCTCGAGCTCCACACGTCCCTTGCCCGCGCGGACCGCCTCGACCGCCCGCGGGCCCTCGTGTTCGACCTCGACCCCGGCGAAGGCACCGACCTGCTCGACTGCGCCCGGGTCGCGCTGTGGATCCGGGCTCTGTTCTCCGACCTCGGCCTGGAGAGCTTCGCCAAGACCTCGGGCTCGAAGGGGATCCAGATGTTCGTCCCGGTCTCGCTTTCTGCGACGTTCGACGACACGAGGGCCTGGGCCCACTCGGTCGCGCTCCGGCTCGAGTCCGAGCACCCGGACGCGATCGTGACCAAGCAGTCGAAGGAGGCCCGCCGCGGCAAGGTCCTGATCGACTGGAGCCAGAACGACGACCACAAGACGACGGTGGCGGTGTACTCGCTGCGGGCGAAAACCCGCCCGACGGTCTCGACCCCGGTCACCTGGGACGAGGTCGAGGCCGCTCTCTCTTCGGACGACCCGGCGGCCCTCGTCTTCGAGTCGGATCAGGTCCTGGCCCGGATAGAGGAGCACGGGGACCTCTTCGAGCCGGTGCTGAAGCTCCGACAGAAGCTCCCCGCACCACCCTCGTGATTTGTCAGACAAACGTCTGACAATTTCCGAGGCACCGAAGGAGGCGCGTTGCGGTGCTAAAAGCGGTCGTTGCGCGGGGTTCGGGCTTAGACCCGTCGGAGGCGATCTAACTAGTCCACCAAGTAACAAGTCACGTCCTCCGCTCGCACGCGAATGACGCCTCCCTCAAACTTCTGACGTACATTCTGACCCTCTATCCGAGGCCCCGAAACTGGGAAACCGAGAAACCCTAGGTGCCCAGCGAGGCGAGCGTATTTTTCGTAAACCTCGGCCCTAACCCAATGGGGCCTTCCGGGACGCGGTTTGTAGAGCGCCCCCTCGCCGCAGTCACCATCGGTCAAATACACGACAGTCGACTTTCCCTCGCGATCTCGCTCAGCCGGAATACCTCCCAGAGATGCAGCGTCTGCGAGACCTCCTCCGATGGACTCGTAGATCCTCCAGAGCGGACCGAAAACAGGGACCGGCGGCTCCCGATGTTCCCCCGCTATCGCTCCCAGCCCCGAGTCCCCTCCGCTGAAGAGTTGGAAGATCCCGCCCTCACGCGCGAACGCTGCGCCATCCGGACAACCGAAGCGGTCTCGCCCGCCCCGTGCGTAAGTTAGTTGGAACATTTCCTTGGATGCCGGTTCCAACCCTCGTCCAACCCCACGCGAGCACCGCCAGTTCTGAAGCCACGTCGTTCCGGCGATACCAGCGACGATCGCGGCGACCGTTACCAGGACAGCTAATACGAGCCCTCGCACCCGGAGCGGCTTCGTCCGGAAGAAGAGGAACAGTCCGCCTCCGGTCAAGACGAGAATCAAGAAGTAGGACCAGATCGGAACGTCTAGCTCCGTCATGACAACCGAAGCAGCCGCAGAGAACAGGGCTGCAAGCACGACGACCCAGGGCCCATCAGGCCCAGGCCTGCCTGAACTCGGACGCCCCGGCCCCGTCCCACCGGGAGTCGGACCGGGCGGCCCGTCCCCACTCGTCGGGGGCCCGCTAGAAGCGCTGGGTCGTTCGAGGACGTCGCCGTCCGTGCTCATTAGGTAAGAGTGCGGAGTTTTGCTCCATATGGTCAAGATTTTCCCCAACCCTATGTATTCTTTTTGCGGGACTTCCGCCGAACGCTTCGCCCGGTAGGTACAACATTTCGACAGATTTCGTCGAAGACCTTTACGGATCGAACCGCAGCGCCTTACCGTGAACACCCGAAAGACGCGGCAAAGCTGCCCGATGAGCGCAGTAGGGGGCGTGGTAGTGACCACCTCGTGGCAACGGAACGGCTCGATGAGAAGCGCCTCGCGGCTGCTCGAGGTAGTCCAGCGCCGAAAGCAGTTGACCGTCAAGGAGATGACCGAGGCCACCGGTCTCTCGAGAGGGACCGTGACGAACCTCGTCGATCAGTTGGTGAACTTGAACGTCCTCACCAAGTCGGCTGGTCCCGGCGACCACGTCGGACGCAGACCACAGGTGATCTCCTTGGGCAGGGCCGCGGGCGTTCTCGTGGGCGTGGAACTCGGTTTCTACGCGATCGCCATCGCCGTTGAGCCACCTGACGGGCCAATGCTCGAAATCCGAGTCCCGTACGACCACCGTATCGTGGAGAACCCTTTCTCCAAGACCCTCGGCGAGGCAGTGGACCTGGCGGCGGATGCTCTACGCGACGCGGGCATAGGGGGGACCGAAATCCGCGGAATCGGACTTGCAATCCCCGCCCCCGTGGACCACACGACGGGGACGGTCCTCTCGCGCGACGCCCTCAGGGGGTGGCCGCCGATCGCGCCGCACGACGAGTTCGCGTCTCAGTTGGCGAGCGCCCTCGGCATCCGCGACGCGATCCCAGCATTGCTCGGAAACGACGCTCAACTCGGCGCCTGGGGGACGTATTGCTCACGCACAGCTCCCGAACCCGCCGAACTCGTTCCTGGCCGGGGCACCGCGGGGCGGAACAAGTTGATGTTCATAAAGGCCAGCGAAGCAATCAGGGTTGGGTTCGTCAACAACGGCGCTCCCGACTGGGGGTGCAGCTTCCCCTCCGGTGATTTTTCGCACCAGGCCGTTCAACTCGGTGCAGCC
>DASQDO010000251.1:0-2509 GCA_035634135.1 Actinomycetota bacterium | reverse complement strand
GCGGATGCCGAGGTCGCGCGCGGTCGCGACCGACCCCGCGATGTTCGTGTACGCCGCGCGGATCACCGAGAACGCCGCGATGGCAGGTACGTAGAAGGTCGACCCACTGCTCGTGCGGCCCCCTCCTCTCGGGATGTGGTTGCCGCCGAAGATCAGGTTGAAGATCACGAGGAACATCAGCGGGAACACGAACGTGAAGAACGCGGCGGGCGGGTTGCGCCAGAAGCTCCGGTTCTCGAAGCCGACCTGTCGCAAGGTGAGCGATGCAGTGCTCACGGCTGCCCGCCCTGCTCCGGGCGACGGCCGAGCCCGTCGCTCGTGAGGTCGAGGTAGACGTCTTCGAGCGACGGGCGGGACACCGTGATCCCTTGGAGCTCGACTCCTTCTCTCAGCGCCCAGCCCGTCAGCTCGTGCAGCGTCTGCATGGGCTCGGACGTCCTCAGCTCGACGAGCTCTCCGTCGACCGTCGCAGCGCCTACCGAGTCCGGAAGCGAGCGGCCCTCGGGGAGGGCGAAGGTGATCGCCGTCGACGCGAGGTCGTGGGTCGCGAGGGTGGACGGCGGGCCCTCCGCGATGATCTTCCCGCCGACGATGATCGCGACGCGGTCGGCGAGGAACTGCGCCTCGTCCATGTAGTGCGTCGTCAGGAAGACCGTCGTCCCGCCGGCGGCGAGGTCCTTCACGATCTTCCACGCGCCCCTGCGCGCCGACGGGTCGAAGCCCGTGGTCGGCTCGTCGAGGAACAGCAGGTCGGGGTTGCCGGCGAGGCCGATCGCCACGTCGAGCCGTCGCTGCTGGCCGCCCGAGAGCTTGCTCACCCGGGTGTCCCGCTTGTCGCCCAATCCCACGAGCTCGACGATCTCGTCCACGGGCAGCGGGTTCGGGTAGTAGCCGCGGAACAGATCGATCACTTCGGCGACGGTCAGGTAGGGCTCGACCCCGGTCTCCTGGAGGACGATCCCGATCCGCTCCTTGAAGGCGCGTTCGCCGCGGCTCGGGTCGTGGCCGAGGACGGAGACCTCGCCCCCGGAGCGCTTGCGGTGGCCTTCGAGGATCTCGACCGTCGTCGTCTTGCCGGCCCCGTTCGGCCCCAGGAGGGCGAAGATCTCGCCCTGCTCGACGCGCAGGTCTACGCCCTTCACGGCTTGCACGTCGCCGTAGGACTTCGTCAGGTTGCGCACTTCTATGGCTGGGTCGGGCATCGGCGCCGAGCATAAGCTGGGGCCATGAGCGGCTTCCTCCAGAGTCCGCCCCGTCTGCCGAACGCGTGGTCCTCGGACGCGACGCTGCGCGAGGCGCTCCGCTGGAGGCTCGGCGACGACCTCTTCGAGGCGGCGGAGCCCGAGCTCGATTCGATGGGAGCGGCCGCCGTCGACGACGCGACGATCGAGCTGGCGCTGCGGGCCGAGCAGGAGCCACCGATTCACGTTCCCTATACAGCCTGGGGAGAGCGTGTCGACGAGATCCGGGTCTCCGACGCCTACCTCGCGCTCGGGAAGCTCGGGGTGCGCGCCGGCGTCACCGCGCTGCCGTACGAAGACGGACCGTACGGCCCGGCTGCGCGGGTCGTGTGGGGCGCTCTGATAGCGCTGTGGGGACCGTCGTCCGCGCTCTACAGCTGTCCGATCGCGATGACGGACGCAGCCGCGCGCACGCTGCTCGTGCACGGCGGGCCTTCCGACGTGCCGGTCGCCGAGCGCCTGGTGTCGCGCGACCCCGAGCGCGCCTGGACGAGCGGGCAGTGGATGACCGAGACGACCGGAGGCTCCGACGTCGGCGGGACCGAGACCGTCGCCCGGCGCGACGGCGACGCGTGGCGGCTCTACGGCACGAAGTGGTTCACGAGCGCAACGACCTCCGAGATCGCGTTGACGCTCGCGCGGCCCGAGGGCGCGCCCGAGGGGTCCAAAGGGCTGGTGCTGTTCCGCGTGCACCGCAGGACCGACGACGGGCGTCCGAACGGGATCGTCGTGCGCCGCCTCAAGGACAAGCTGGGGACGCGGGCGTTGCCGACGGCCGAGCTCGAGCTCGACGGCGCCGTCGCCTGGCCGGTGGGCGACGTCGAAGGCGGCGGGCTCCGCCGGATAGCGACCATGCTCAACCTGACGCGCGTCCACAACGCGCTGAACGCGGCGGGCGCGCTCGCGCGGGGGCTCGCCTGGGCCCGTGCCTTCGCCGAGGTCAGGCAGGTCGGCGGCCGCCGTCTGATCTCCCTGCCCGCGCACCGGGCCACGCTGGCCGACCTCGCGGTCGACCATGCGGCGGCGCTGGCCCTGGTCCTGAAGTGCTGCGAGCTCACCGGGCGGGCGGAGCACGGACGGGCGACCCCGGACGAGGAGCGGATGCTCCGCGGGTTGACGCCGGTGACCAAGCTCGCGACCGCTCGCTGGGCCGTCGCAGGGGTGGCAGAGGCGATGGAGTGCCTCGGCGGCGTCGGCTACTGCGAGGACTCGGGGCTCCCGGCGCTCGTCCGAAACACCCACGTCATGCCGATCTGGGAGGGCACGAC
>DASQDO010000250.1:0-1560 GCA_035634135.1 Actinomycetota bacterium | reverse complement strand
GTCCGGCTGCCCGCGCCCGTCCCCTCGAAGCAGCAGACGTCGGAGATCGATCGCAGCACGGTGATCGTGCACTTCCGCAGGGGCGTCGACACGTCGCGGATCCGCGAGACGCTGCGGCAGCACGGCGCGGGTCTCGAGGAGCGCGACGGGAGCTCCGTCCTCGTGGAGACGAACGGACGTCCCGTGCGCCAACTGCTGAGCGACCTGGAGGAGAATCCCCTCGTCGCCGACGCCGAGCCGAACCGGATCTTCACGGTCGCGGGCGCCCCGAACGATCCCCTCTACGAACACCAGCGGCCGTACCTCGAGACGGCGGGGCTACCCGACGCGTGGGCGACCACGAAGGGGACGACCGGGACGACGGTCGCGATCCTCGACACCGGCATCGATCTCGACCACCCCGAGTTCGCCGGGCGCATCCTGCCCGGACGCGATTTCGTCAACAACGACGCGGACCCCACAGACGACGAAGGCCACGGAACGATGGTCGCGGGCGTCGCGGCCGCGGCGGCCGACAACGGAATCGGCATCGCGGGCGCGGCTGGCGGCGTCTCGATCCTGCCGGTCAAGGTCCTCGACAGGAACGGGCAGGGGGACACCTGGCAGATCAGCGAGGGAATCAAGTGGGCGGTCGCACAGGGCGCGGACGTCCTCAACTTTTCGTTCACGGGCGGCGGCAGCGACAGGTTCGACGACGCGGTGCGAGACGCCGTGCGTCGGAACGTCGTGATCGTCGCGGCGGCCGGCAACGACGGCGAGGCCTGGCCCTACCTGCCCCGCTCGTACGAGAACGTGCTCACGGTCGCGGCAACGGATCACGCCGGCACGTTCGCCTGGTTTTCGAACCACGGCCCCCTCGTCGAGCTCGCGGCGCCCGGCGTCGACATCACGACGACCGCTCGCGCGCCGGGTGCGCAGGATGCGTACGCCGTCGCGAGCGGGACGTCCTTCTCGACGCCTCTCGTCTCGGGCGCCGCCGCGCTCGTCAGGTCTGTCCATCCCGATTGGACGGTCGACCAGGTGGCCCGGCGGCTCGAGAGGACGGCGCGGGACGCAGGTCCACCGGGCGTCGACGATTCCTACGGGTTCGGGATCGTCGACGCAGCCTCCGCGCTGGCGGACAGGCGCCGCACCGCGCTTCCGTCCGTTACAGGCGCCGAGGAGCCGAACAACGTCCTCGCACGCGCGACGACGTTCACCGGTTCCGCAGGGGGCACGATCTCGCCCGAGGGAGACGTCGACTGGTTCGCGACGACGCTCGCGGCGCCCGGGTGGGTCACTGTGCGATTGACGGGGCCCGCTGTTGACCCCGAGGGGCGACGGCCCGAGGAGCTCGATCCGGTGCTGAAGGTGTACGACCCCGCCGGCGATCCCTTGCGGACGAGTGACGGAGGCTCGATCGGGGATCCCGAGGGAGTGCTCGTCCCGGTCGCGACAAGCGGTAGGTACCTGATCCGCGTCGAGAACTACGTCGGCTCGCGCAGTCCGGGGCCGTACACGATCGAGGTCGCGCCCGCCGCTGCGCCGGCGCGATTCGCGCCGGCGACGGAGCAGACCCTA
>DASQDO010000249.1:0-5646 GCA_035634135.1 Actinomycetota bacterium | reverse complement strand
TTCTGGTCCGTCTCGTCGGCCGTCGAGGCGTCGTTCTCGCCCGGCTCGGCGACGCCTTCGCCCAGAGGATCACCCGCGCCGCCGTGCGTCACGGGGCCGGACTGGGCTTCTTCGTTCTCGCGCTCCATGGGGGACCTCCCTCGAGCAAGTGGTCGTCGCGGCGATATCCCCGCGACCGGGCTTCGGAAACCGCCATCCGGGTATCGCCGGTGGATGGAGATCGTCAGGGACGCCGCCCCGGGGATCCATCAGGTCACCGACGCGTACACGAACTGGTTCCTCGTCGAGGACGGGGGCCGCGTCACGATCGTCGACGCGGGCGTTCCGGCGTCGTGGCGCTCGCTGCACGCCGCGGCCCCCGAGCTCGGCCTGAACGTCTCGGACGTCGAGGCGATCGTCCTCACGCACGCGCACTTCGACCACCTCGGCTTCGCGGAGAGAGCCCGGCGCGAGCTCGGCGTCGACGTCTGGGTGCACGCGAACGACGCGCCGCTGACCCGGCACCCGTTGCAGTACACGCACGAGCGCGCCCGCTCCTATTACTTCGTGACGAAGCCGCGGGCGTTGCCCATCGTGGCGGCGCTGACGGCGAGACGCGCGTGGTGGCCGCGGGCCGTGCAGGAGGTCCGCCGCTACGAAGGCGGGACCCTCGACGTCCCCGGCAAGCCGTCGGTCGTCCCGACGCCCGGCCACACCGTCGGGCACTGCGCGCTGTACTTCCCGGAGAGGGACTGCGTGATCGCCGGCGACGCGGTCGTCACGCTCGACCCGTACACGGGATCGACCGGCCCCCGCCTGGTCGCCCGCGGCGCCACCGCGGACTCGACGCGCGCGCTGCAGTCGCTGGACCGGCTAGCGGAGACCGGAGCGGGGACCGTGCTCGTCGGGCACGGCCCCGCCTGGACCGCCGGGGCCGCGGACGCCGTCGAGAGAGCGAGGGCGGCCGGGGTCGCCTGACGCGCAAAGGAAAAGGCCCCCGGCGAACCGGGGGCCTTCGACTTCGACGGTCGGTCTAGTAGTAGCACTCGATCGGGCCGCGCCCGGTGAACACCACGTCGGTCCCGCTCACCTGCACGGGCGAGACCAGCTTGCAGGCCGGCGGGCACGGCTGCTGCTTGCACGCCATCGCAGGCGAGGCCGTCACGAGCCCCATGGGCACGGCCAGGATCGTCGCTGCGAGGAGCATCCTCGTCTTGCGCATCTCATCCCCCTTGTCCGAAATGTTCGCTTTCGGCCGGGGAGCATAGCGGGCAAAGGTGAAGGATGCCCCGTCCCCCCGGCGAACCCTGAGGGAGGAGATCAACCGACAACTCACTGGGGAGACGACATGAGAAAGCACATGCGAGTGGCGGCCGTCGTGGCCGGCGCTGCCCTGCTCGTCGGGGCGACGATCGGCGGCTCCGCCCAGGCGGCGAAGAAGAAGAAGGGCCCGGTCGTGGTCGGCACGGACGCGGCGGACGACTGGGGCTCGAACGTCGACGCGACGATCGCGCCGGTAGGGAACCAGCTCGGTCAGGAGCTCGTCGAGGCCTCGATCGAGAAGGTCGACGCCGCGACGCTGAGCTTCAACATAAAGGTCGCCGGGCTGCCTCCGTCGGGTGGCGTGCCCGAGCTCACCCGCTACGTCTGGACGATGACCGTGGACGGGACCCTGCTCCAGCTGGACGGCAAGTTCACGAACTACTCCCGCGGCGCGTGCGATCCGACCGCCGGGACGTGCCCGCCTCCGCGCGACCCGGGCCAGGCCCCGTTCATGGTCCGCGGCAACTGCACCGACAACGGCGGCACGGCCGTGACGTGCGAGGAGATCGGCCTCGTCAACGGGACCTTCGACGCGGCGAGCGGCACCATCACGATCCCGGTCCCGCTCGAGCTCCTCGGCGCCAAGCCGGGCAGCGTCATCGCTCACGGCATGCAGGCCGGCTCAAACTTCGCCGGCGTGTGGGCGATCCCGTCGGCGTGGGCCTCGCAGGGCCAGATGCCGCTCGACGAGATGATCATCACGAAGCCTTACAAGGTCACGCGGTAGCTCGCAGCAACTAGGAGGCGGGGGTTGCGGCCCCCGCCTCTTGCGCGTCCAGCGCGACCGCGACGGCGACCGGTCCGTCGTGCGAGATCGACACCGCGATCGTCCGCCCGGCGACCGTGGCGACGGGCTTTCCCGAAGCGTCCCGGCACACCCGGATCCGGCGGGCCCATGCCGGCGCGGGTGTGAGCCCGGCCGCCTTCATCACCGCTTCCTTCGCAGCGAACGTCCCGGCAAGGCCGGCGAGCGACGTCCCGCAATGCGCGCGCTCCTCGTTCGTGAAGAACCGCGCCAGGAAGCCGGGGTTGCGGTCGAGGACGCCGCGGAAGCGCTCGATCTCTACGACGTCTACGCCGAGGCTCATGCGAGCACTCCGGCACCGCCGTCGACGACGAGCGTCTGCGCGGTGATCATCGCGGCCCGCTCCGAGGTGAGGAAGCCCACGACCTCGGCTACGTCCGCCGGCGCGCTCAGGCGCCCGAGCGGGGTCTTGGACCGTGCCGCCTCGAGCATCTCCTCGCGGGCGGGGAAGTGCTTCAACGCGTCGGTGTCGACGACGCCGGGGGAGACGACGTTGACGCGGATGCCGCGGGGGCCGAGCTCGACCGCGAGGTAGCGAGCGACGGCTTCGAGGGCGGCCTTCGAGGCGCCGACGACCATGTAGCCCGGGAGCACCCTCGTCGAGCCCTGGCTCGACAGCGCGACGATCGAGCCTCCTTCGGCCATCAGGGGGGCCGCGCGCTTCGCGCCGAGGAAGAATGCCCGGGCGTTGGCGTCCATCGTCCACGCCCAGGCGCGCGCGTCGAGCTCGTCCAGTCCCTTGATCACGCCCGTTGCAGCGTTCGAGACGAAGACGTCGAGCCGCCCGAAGGTCTCGGCGACGCGGTCGAACAGAGCGTCGAGATGCTTCTCGTCGCCCACGTTGGCTCGCACCGCCAGGGCCTTGACAGCGTGGTCCTCGGCCGCCGCGCACGTCTCTTCGGCGGCGGCGCGGTTGCGCAGGTACGCGACGACGAGGTTCGCTCCGCGCGCGGCGAGGCTCGTCGCTATCGCGCGGCCGATCCCGCGGCCCCCACCCGTGACGAGGGCGACGCGCCCGTCCAGGTCGCGCTCGCTCATGGCGCCGTCAGGACGAGGCATGCGTTCTGCCCGCCGAAGCCGAACGAGTTCGACAGCGCGACCGACACGCGCTGCTCGCGCGGCTCGTCGGGGACGTAGTCGAGGTCGCACTCGGGGTCGGGCACGTCGCGGTTGAGCGTGCGCGGCACGAGCCCGCGGTCGACGATCAAGGCGGTAGCGGCGGCCTCGACCGCGCCCGCCGCGCCGAGCAGGTGGCCGGTCTGCGACTTAGTCGAGGTCACCGGGATGCGCTTGGACTCCGGGCCGAGCGCCCGCTTGATCGCGATCGTCTCGACGCGATCGTTGTACGGCGTCGAGGTGCCGTGCGCGTTCACGTAGTCGACGTCCTGCGGATACACGCGGGCGTCCTCGAGCGCGGCGGTCATCGCCCGGGTCGCGCCGTCGCCTTCGGGATCGGGCTGCGTGAGGTGGAAGGCGTCGGCGGTCGCGCCGTAGCCGGCCACCCGTGCGATCGCCCGCGCCCCCCGCCGCCGTGCATGGTCGTCGCTCTCGAGCACCAGGACGGCCGCCCCTTCCCCGAACACGAAGCCGTCACGGCCCGCGTCGAAGGGACGGCTCGCACGCTCGGGCTCGTCGTTGCGGCGCGACAGCGCCCCCATCCGGTCGAACGCGGCGAGGCCCAGAGGCGTCAGCGCGGCCTCCGTCCCGCCGGCGAGCACGACGTCCGCGCGGCCCGACCGGATCGCAAGAAGCGCCTCGCCTATGGCGTGCGCTCCCGTCGCGCAGGCAGAGGTCACGCAATAGTTGATCCCGCGCAGTCCGAGCTGCATGGCGATCGCCGCCGCGGCCGCGTTCGGCATCAGCTTGGGCACCGTGAACGGGCTCACGCGCCGGACGCCGCCATCTATGAGCGCGGCGGACTGTGACTCGATCGTGTAGAGGCCGCCGATGCCCGAGCCGACGATCACGCCGGCGCGGTCGCGGTCGATGTCGTCCCCGAGACCGGCATCCGCCCACGCCTGGCCCCCCGCCGCGATCGCGAGCTGCGTGAACCGGTCGGCCCGCGCTGCGGTACGCCCGTCCATGTGGTCGGCCGGGTCGAAGCCGCGGACCTGACACGCGATCCGAGTCGAGTACGGCGACGCGTCGAAGCCCTCGATAGGAGCGGCCCCCGAACGCCCGGCGACCAGCGCGGCCCAGAAGTCCTCGGCCCCCGTGCCGATCGGCGTGACGGCGCCGATGCCGGTTACGACGGCGTGCGTCACGCGCCCACCGACAGCTTGCGCTCCACCAGCCCCACGGCGTCCGCGACCGTCGCGAGGCCCTCGAGCTCCTGGTCGGGGATCTCGATGCCGAACCGCTCCTCGAGCCCGAGCGTCAGCTCCATCGTGTCGAGCGAGTCGAGGTCCAGGTCCTTCAGCAGGTCCGCCTCGGGCACCACCTTGCTCGTGTCGAGCCCGCGGCCCCCGAGGTGCTCGCGTATCGCCTCCAGTACGTCGGTCTGTGTCATCTCCCGATCTCCTTCCTGGTCGTCATGCCGTCATCCCCCCGTCGATCGTGAGGACCGTTCCAGTCACGTACGCGGCCTGCTCCGAGCACAGGAACGCGACCGCGGCCGCTACCTCCTCCGGAGTCCCCGAGCGGCCCGCCGGGATCGAGCCGAGCAGGTCGCCTCTCTGCTGATCGTCGAGGCTCGCGACGAGGTCCGTGTCGATCAGCCCCGGCGCGACCGCGTTCACCGTGATGCCCTTGCGCGCGACCTCCCGCGCCAGCGAGCGCGTCAAGCCGACGACTCCGGCCTTCGCGGCGCAGTAGTTCGCCTGTCCCGCGTTGCCGGCCAGTCCGGCCACCGACGCGACGTTGACGATGCGTCCCCACCCGGCGCGCAGCATCGGACGAAGCGCGCGCCGCGCGCAGGCGAACGTCCCGTAGAGGTTGGTGTCCACCACGTCCGCCCACGCGTCGTCGCTCAGCCGTGCGGCCAGGCCGTCGGCGCGAACCCCCGCGTTGGCGACGAGGACGGAGACGGCCCCGAGTGCGTCCTCCACCTCGCCGAACAGCCTCTCGACCGAGGCGGCGTCGCGCACGTCGCCCTCGACGACGATCCCTTCGCCGCCCGCGGCCTCGACGAGGCGCAGCGTCTCCTTGGCCTCCTCGGCGTTCGCCCGGTAGTTCACGGCGACGGCACGTCCCGGCGCCAGCGCGACCGCGATCGCCCGCCCGATCCCGCGCGAGGCACCCGTGACGAGGGCGACGCTAGACACGAGCGGCCCCCGCTCCCGCGAGCTCGTCTTCGACGGGGGCCGGGACACCCCAGCGCACGAGGCCCCCTCCCCACACGAACCCGGACCCGAACGCGGCGAGCACGACGAGGTCGCCGTCGCTGAGAGCGCTCTGCGCGTGCGCTTCGGCGAGCGCTATCGGGATCGAGCCCGCCGTCGTGTTGCCGTAACGGGCCACGTTCGTGAACATCTTGCCGGGCGGAAGCCCGAGGCGGTCGGCGACCGCGGCGAGGATCCTCCCGTTGGCCTGGTGCGCGA
>DASQDO010000248.1:0-5687 GCA_035634135.1 Actinomycetota bacterium | reverse complement strand
GCTCTTTCGCTACTTCGTGAACCCTCGGCTTTGCCATACGCGCCCCTTCACTTCTTCAAGCATCTCGCCCGGCAGTGAGCCGGGAAGTCCATCTCCTTCAATCCGGAGCACCCGGCGGAGTCGTCCGGTCTCGAACGCCTGCCGTATGCACCTCTCGTCGGGGCACGTGTAGGCGCCCCTACCGCCGAGCCCGGACGTCGACAGACGCACGATCCCGTCCGGCCCCCGCACGACCCTGGTCAGGTCCTCCTTCGGCCGGCGGGCTCGGCACCCCGCGCAGGTTCGCACGGGAGACGCCATCTTAGTCTTCGCTCTGCTGAGCGGGCTCGGGCTCCGCCTCGGCTGCCGGCGCCGCCGCTTCTTCCTCCTGTTTGGCAGCGGCCTCCTCGGCCTCCTTGCGGAGCTGCGACTCCGACTTGATGTCCACCCTCAGCCCCGTGAGCCTCGCCGCGAGCCGGGCGTTCTGGCCCTCCTTCCCGATCGCCAGCGAGAGCTGGTAGTCCGGGACGATCACCAGGGCGGTCTCGCCGTCGGGCTGGAGCCGGACCTCCTTGACCTTCGCCGGCGACAGCGCGTTCGCGACGAACTCCTCGGTCTTGTCGGTCCACTTGATGATGTCGATCTTCTCGCCGCGGAGCTCGTTCATGACCATGCGCACCCTCGACCCCTTCGCGCCGACGCAGGCGCCGACGGGGTCGACGTTGCGGTCGTTGGAGACCACGGCGATCTTCGAGCGGTGGCCCGGCTCGCGCGCCACGTTCTTGATCTCGACGATGCCGTCGAGGATCTCGGGCACCTCGAGCTCGAACAGACGCTTGATGAGCCCCGGGTGCGTGCGCGACGTGATGATCTGGGGGCCGCGCGCCGACCGGCGTACCTCGACGATGTAGGCCTTGAGGCGCGAGCCGTGCTCGTAGCGCTCGTGCGGGATCTGCTCCGACGGCGGCATGAGGGCCTCGGTCTTGCCGAGGTCGAGGATCGTGTAGCGGTGGTCCTGCTGCTGGACGATCCCAGTGACGATGTCGCCCTCGCGGCCGGCGTACTCGCCGAACGTGATGTCGCGCTCGGCCTCGCGCAGCCTTTGGAGGATCACCTGCTTCGCAGTCTGCGCCGCGATGCGGCCGAAGTCGGCGGGCGTGTCCTCCCACTCCTTGAGGACCGTCACCTCCTCGGTGTCGGGGTCGATCTCGATGTCCTGCGCGAACACCGTGACGTCGCCGGTCTGAGGGTCGACGATCGCCCGGGCACCGCGCGTCTCGTCGGCGTTGATGACCTTCAGGTATGCGGACGCCAAGGCCTTCTCGATCGCTTCGACCAGCGTGTCGAACGCGATGCCGCGCTCGCGTTCCAGCTCGCGCAGCGAATCCATCGGTATCTGCATGTGCCTCAGCCTCCCTTCTTAGCCTTGTCGGCGGTGTCCCACTCGAACACCGTGCGGGCCGAGCGGATGGCGTCGAACGCCACCTCGACCGCCCCTTCGGCCCCGTCGGGGCGCAGGACGACCGCGCCGTCCGTGGTGCCTTCCACCGTCGCGTCGAGCCGGTGACTGCCCCCCACCAGCTTGTCCTTCGTCTTCACGATCACTTTCTTGCCGACCGAGGCGCTCCAGTGGGCCGGCTCCTTCAGCGACCTCTCGAGGCCGGGCGAAGAGACCTCCAGCGTGTAGCGGCCGGGGATCGGGTCCCTCAGGTCGAGCCCCCGGGAGATTTCCTCCGAGACCTGCGCGACCGTGTCCAGGTCGACCCCGTCGTCGCCGTCGACGAAGACCCGGACGATCGCGCGGCCCGGCTGTCCGCCTACTTCGACGTCCCAGAGGCGCAGCGACCGGCGTCGGGCCACCGCCTCGGCGAGGTCCCTGACCTCTTCGAGCGCACCCACAACGCCTCCTTTTCCAGGCCCCCACGACAAAGCCCCTCGTGGGAGGGGCCCTTGAACAAGCTAGTCTTCGCGCCTCTATACTGCCCGCCGTCCAGGGGAAAGCCCAGGTCAGCGGCGGTTTTCGATTTTACCATAGGCGCGTTTTTCACAATCGAACGGAACACGGAGGCGAGCATGGCTAAGAAGGGGCGCAAGCGCCGCACCCGGCGCAAGAACAAGGCGAACCACGGCAAGAGGCCCAACGCCGGCCGCAAATAGAGGAATCGCCACCGGCTGCGCAGAAAAGCCCCGGGGAACCCGGTCAAGAAGGAAGGTGGCGACGATGCGTGAGTTGTTCGTAGAGGAGCTCGCAGGCGTACGCGGCGGTGCGACCAGCGCGATGGACACGACGACGGCCTGTTGCGAAGAAGGCCCGCTGGGCTGCTGCGACCGCTACGACTGGATCTTCGAGGCGGTCGAAGACCTCCTTCCGTAGCACCGCGTAAGACTGCAAACGCCGCCCCGAAACGGGGCGGCGTTTTTCTTTGTCCGACTAGCGGGGCGGTCCCATGCCTATCGGGATGACCGGCGCACCGGCACGGCGCGCGGCCCCCTTCAGGACCACGGCTTCGCCTTCGCCCGTCGCGCCGGCCGCTCGGATCTCGTCGGCTACCCGGCGCGTCTCCTCGAGCAGGGCCTCGACGAGCTTGTCGTGCGGGACCCATCCGATCTGCTTGCCCTTCGAGAACAGCAGACCGCGGCCCGGCCCTGCCGCGATGCCGATGTCGGCGTCCTTCGCCTCGCCGGGGCCGTTCACCTCGCAGCCCATGACTGCGATCTGCATCGGGGGCAGGTCCATCTTCTCGATGGCGGCCTCGACCTCGTTCGCGAGCGCGAAGACGTCGAGCTCGGCACGCCAGCACGACGGACAGGCGACGAAGTCGAACGAGTCCTGCCGGATCCCGAGGGACTGGAGGATCTGCTTGCCGACCTTGACCTCCTCGACCGGGTCGGCCGTCAGCGAGACACGGATCGTGTCGCCGATGCCCTCGGCCAATAGCGTCCCGATCCCGATCGCCGACTTCACGATCCCCTGCTTGGGCGTGCCGGCCTCGGTCACGCCGAGGTGCAGCGGCACGTCGGTCTGCGCGGCGAGCAGCCGGTACGCCTGGATCATCTCGGCGACGTTCTGGTGCTTGACCGAGACCTTGATGTCGGTGAACCCGTGCTGCTCGAGCAGCCCGATCTCGTAGAGCGCGCTCTCGACCAGGGCCTCCGCCGTCGGCCTCCCGTACTTCTCGACGAGCCGCTTGTCGAGCGAGCCCGCGTTCACGCCGATGCGTATCGGGATACCGCGCTCCTTCGCCGCGAGGGCGACCTCCTCTACGTGCTTCGGGTTGCGCATGTTCCCGGGGTTGAGCCTCAGCCCGTGGACGCCGGCCTCGAGCGCCATCAGCGCGAGCCGTACGGAGAAGTGGATGTCCGCGACGATCGGGACACCGCCCTCCTTGACGATCATCGGCAGCGCGCGTGCGTCGCCTTCGTGCGGCACCGCGACGCGAACGATGTCCGCTCCCTGCGTGGCGAGCTCGTGCACCTGGATCAGCGTCGCGTTGACGTCGTCGGTCTTCGTCGTCGTCATCGACTGGATCGAGACCGGCGCGTCGCCCCCGACCGCGACGCGGCCCACGTGGATCTGCCGGGACTTCCTCCGCTCGTACATCGCTAGGTCCCCGTCGACAGCGGCCGGAAGATGTCGAGGTACAGCACCGCGAAGAACAGCACGAGGAAGAACGCGATCACCGCGGCCGCGACCGGGATCATCTTGCGGATGTCGACGGTCTTGCCCGTGATCGCCTCGTAGCCGACGACCGCGAGGTGCCCGCCGTCGAGCGGCGGCAGCGGCAGCAGGTTCATCAGCCCGACCAGGATCGTGAACTGGGCGATCAGAAGGATCAGGTCGTAGAGCCGGCCGAGGGCGAAGATGTCGCCGGCGATCCGCACGAAGCCGACGATGCCTACCGCGCTCTCCTCGTCGATCGTCCGCTCGCCCGAGCCGGTCACCTCCCTAAGGAGGTCGCCGTTGAAGACCGTCCCGAAGATCGTCCCGATGCCCTCGAACGAGCTCGTGGTCGCGTCCCACACCTGAGATCCGGCCGAGCCGATCGCGCCGCCGAGCCCCTTCTTGTCGAACCTCGTCGCGGGCTCGACGCCGAGAAACCCCGTCAGCTCCTCGCCGGGTTGGGGCTCACGGATCTCGTCGCCCGGCCCGGCGTACGCGACGACGTCGCCTTCCTCGTTGAAGATCGCCTTGCCGAAGTGGACGTCGACGGTCGTCTCGGTCCCGTCGCGCTCGATCGTCAGCGTCGCCCGCTCGTCGGGGTGCGACCGGATGTAGCCGGAGATCTGATCCCACTCGGGCGTCGGCTCGCCGTCGATCGCTACGATGCGGTCGTCCGGCTTGATGCCCGCGAGGGCCGCGGCGGTCCGTTCGGTGCTCCCCTCGGTGCGCACCGAGATCGCGTTGACCTGGTTGGTCGGCTCGTCCGTCTGGATGCCGATCGTCATCGTCGCCACCGTAAGAAGGACGAGGGCGACCACCCAGTGCGTCGCCGGCCCGGCGAGCACGACGAGAGCGCGCTGCCACTTCGGCTTGTTCGGGTAGGCACGGGGCTGGTCTTCGGGAGGGACCTCCTCGTACGGGTTCATCCCGACGATCTTCACGTAGCCGCCCGCCGGGATCGCTGCGATGCCGTATTCGGTCTCGCCGCGCTTGAACGACCAGATGCGGGGGCCGAAGCCGAGGAAGAACTTCGTGGCCTTGAACCCGAACGCCTTCGCGGCGAAGAAGTGGCCGGCCTCGTGGATCATGATCACGACGAGGATCGCCACGATGACTATGAGAACGCCGGCGTTCAAGCAGCGACTCCTGCGATCGTCTCGGAAGCTTCCTGTCTTGCCCAACGATCCGCGGCGACCACTTGTTCCACCGTGGAGTCGTCCCCGGGCTCGTGGCGGTCGAGGACGCGAGCGACCACCTCGGCGATCGCCGTGAACCGCAACGTTCCTTCGAGGAAGGCGCCCACCGCGACCTCGTTCGCCGCGTTGAGCACGGCGGGGGCGGTGCCGCCCGCACGTCCCGCCCGGTAGGCAAGCCCTACGGCCGGGAACCGGTCGTGGTCGACCTCCTCGAACTCGAGCGTCCCGACCTTGGCGAGGTCCAGCCGCTCGTATCCGCCCGCGATCCGTTCGTCGCCGAGCAGGGCCGCTTGTATCGGGATCCTCATGTCGGTCGGCGCGGCCTGGAGCAGCACCGTCGAGTCGCGCAGCTCGACCATCCCGTGGACGATGCTCTGCGGGTGCACGAGCACGCCGAGGTCGTCGTAGTCGAAGCCGAACAGCCAGTGGGCCTCGATCACCTCGAGGCCCTTGTTCATCAGCGTCGCGCTGTCGACGGTGATCTTCGGGCCCATCGACCACGTGGGATGCGCGAGCGCCTCGTCCTTCGTCACCGACGAGAGGTCGCGCCGCACGCGGAACGGCCCCCCCGACGCCGTCAGGACGATCCGCGCGACCTCGGCCCGGTCGGCGCGCGCGAGGCACTGCGCGAGCGCAGCGTGCTCGGAGTCGACCGGCACCAGGGAGCCTCCGCCCTCGGCGGCCGCGTCGAGACAGGCCCGGCCCCCGGCGACGAGGCTCTCCTTGTTCGCGAGCGCGAGGACCTTGCCGGAGCGCAGCGCGGCGACGGAAGCATCGAGCCCCGCGCAGCCGACGATCGCGTTCAGGACGACGTCGGCCTCGTCGAGGGTCGCGAGCTCCGCGGCGACTGC
>DASQDO010000247.1:0-3262 GCA_035634135.1 Actinomycetota bacterium | reverse complement strand
AGCAGCGTCTTCGTCCGGCCCTCTGCCAGCCACTGGACGACGAACATGCGGTTCGTCATCCACACGTAGGGGACGGGGACGTTGCAGGCCTCCCACAGGGCGAACCGCTTCGGGTACGGGAGCGTGACGAGCGAGCGCGCTCTCGACACGTTCTTCGTGCGGCACGCTCACGTCGACGAGCACCTCGACCAGCTCGGGATCTCGCCTGCGGACGTCGACTACCTCGCGTTCGACCACTTGCACACCCAGGACATCCGGCGGCTGATCGGCACGACGGCCCCGGCCCCCGACCTCGGCTACGCGGAAGGTCCGGTGCCGGCGACGTTCCCGAACGCGAAGCTGATCGTCCAGCCGTCGGAGCTCGAGCACGTGCGCGACGTCCACCCGTTCCAGGCGCGTTTCCATCAGAGCTGGACGTATGGAGACGTGAACGAGGACGCGCTGCTGGTCGTCGACGGCGACGTGCTGCTCGGTCCGGGGGTCGCGCTGTTGCGGACGCCCGGCCACACGCTCGGCAACCACACGCTCGTCGTCAACACTGCGAACGGCATCTTCACGTCGTCGGAGAACGGCGTCTCCGTCGAGTGCTACGCGCCGCATCATTCGAAGATCCCCGGCGTCGCGAAGTGGGCGCGCGAGTGGGGCTACGAGGTCGTCATGAACTTCAACACGCCCGAGTACGCGAGCTGGCAGTACAACTCGATGGTCAAGGAGAAGCTGGTCGCCGACCCGATCGCGGGCCGGCCTGAGCTCCCGCAGGTCTTCCCTTCCTCCGAGCTGACTCGTCACCGTCTCGCGCCCGGCATCAGGACAACCTTCGAGCACGGCGACGTCACGATCGGGGCGGTGCGCCAATGATCCTCGCTCACGGCAACGAGGTCGGCTTCGGCACGTTCGGCACGGACTGGCTGTACCTGCTGGTCCCGGTCGCCGCGTTGCTCGCGATCGTCGGCTGGCTGTACGCGACCGGAGAACGGTCGGGCGGAGGGTTCGTCACCGCGACGGTCACGCGCATCGGCTCGTCTCTCGAGCGCGTCACGGGGCTCCCCTCGTGGGCGGCGGCCGGCCTCGGTGTCGCGGCGTGGTCCCTGGTCGTCGCGGTCATCGGGTTCCTGTGGGACGTCGCTTGGCACATCGACTTCGGACGCGACGAGTTCCTGTTCACGCCCTCGCACATGATGATCCTCGTCGGCCTCGGGGCCATCATCGCCGCGGCCGTCGTGTCGATCTTGTTCGCGACCGTGCTGCGCGCCGAGACCGGGTGGCGGCTGCGTTCGTTGCGCGTCCCGTACGGGGCGGCCGCGCTCGGCGTGCTCGGTACCGGAGCGATCCTCGGGTTCCCTCTGGACGAGCTCTGGCACGCGAACTACGGGATCGACGTGACGATGTGGGGGCCGACGCACCTGCTGATGATCTCGGGAGCGTCGTTCACACCCTTGGGGATGTGGCTGCTGCTGCGAGAGGCGTTGCCGCAAGCGCGCAACGAGGCGTTCGTGCGGATGCTGAGGTTCCTGCTCGCGGGCGTGGTCGTCGTCGGCCTGTCGACGTTCCAGGCCGAGTTCGACTTCGGTGTCCCGCAGTTCCAGCAGCTCTACCACCCGGTGCTGATCGCGCTAGCGACCGGAGTTGGCTTGGTGATCGCGCGCACGACGCTCGGGCCCGGCGGTGCGATCGCCGGAGCTTTGGGTTTCCTCGCCGTGCGCGGCGCGCTCGTCGTGCTGCTCGGGCCGGTCTTCAACGAGACCGTCGCGCGGCCCCCGCTCTACCTGGGGATCGCAGTCGTCGTCGAGGTCGCCGCCTTCGCCGGACGGAGGCTGTCGCCGCTGAAGAGCGCGCTCGTCACGGGGGCCGCGGTCGGAACGATCGGGCTCGCGACCGAGTGGGGCTGGACCCAGGTCTTCGGAGTACACCCGTGGAGCACGAACCTCTTCCCGGGCATCGCCGTCGCGGTGGTGGTCGCGGTCGCCGCTGCGATCGTCGGGACCGCGATGGGACGGATCCTCGCCTGCGAACGGCCCGGGGTCGGGCGGGTTCCGCTCGCGCTCGCCGGGCTCGCGATCCTCGTCGGGCTGATCCTGCCGTTGCCGCGGCGCGCGGCCCCCTACCGGGGGACGATCGAGATGACCCCGGCCGGAGACGGGCGGGTCGACCTCACCGTTCGGATGGATCCCGCCGAGGCGGCGGACCGCGTCGACTTCTTCGAGGTCATGTCGTGGCAGGGCGGATCGCTGGTCGTGACCGAGCTCGAGCGACGGGGGCCGGGCGTCTACGAGTCGGCCACCCCCGTCCCGGCGGACCACCACTGGAAGTCGCTCGTCCGGCTGGCCGACAAGGACCTGATGGCGGGGCTGCCGGTGTTCCTCCCGGCCGACCCGGCGATCGGGGCGAAGGAGATCCCGGTCGTAGCCGAGCGCACCGCGGCGTTCAACCGCGACACCGAGCTGCTGATGCGCGAGGCCCACGCAGGCGCGGCCTGGCCGGCGACGGTCGCGTACTCGTCGATCCTCGGGATCGCGCTCGTGTGGATCGTGACGTTGACACTGGGGTTCGTGCGGCTCGGTGGCTCGCCGCAGCGGCAGGAGCGCACGAGCCGCGCGACGTCGCGTCCCGTCACGACTTGAACGTCGTAGTCACCGGCGCGGCCGGGGGCATAGGCACCGCTGCCGTGAGGGCCCTGCGCGAGCACGGCGCCCGAGTGGCCGGCATCGACCTGCTCGACGAAGGCGACCTCGTCCGGGGAGACGTGACGGACCGCGACTCGATCGCGGCTGCGGTCGAAACCTGCGCCGCGAGCCTCGGCGGGGTAGACGTCCTCGTCAACAACGCGGGGATAGGAGTCCCCGGCGACGCGGGCGACTTCCCCGACGCCGCGGCCCACGCGGTGAGGGAGGTCAACTTCTTCGGCGCGTGGAACGCGACGGCCGCGGCGCTCCCGGACCTGCTCGAGAGCCGCGGCCACGTGGTCAACGTCGCGTCGGGCCTGGCGATAGTCGACGTCCCGTTCGCGGCGGCGTACAGCGCGAGCAAGCGCGCGCTCGCGGCGTACTCGGCGGCGCTGCGGGTGGAGTACCGGGGCCGCATCGGAGTGACGACGGTCTACCCCGGCTACATCAGGACGTCGATCCACGACGCCGCGGCCCACGCGGTGATGGAGGTCAACTTCTTCGGCGCGTGGAACGCGACGGCCGCCGCGCTTCCGTACCTGCTCGAGAGCCGCGGACACGTCGTCAACGTCGCGTCGGGCCTGGCTATATTCGACGTC
>DASQDO010000246.1:0-2721 GCA_035634135.1 Actinomycetota bacterium | reverse complement strand
CGTGCAGCGAGGGAGCACCGATCGAACCCGCCGCGGCCCCCGAGCCGCCCGCACTCGATGCCGCGGCCCCCGCCCCGGCGCCGCGGGCCCTTGCCCCGGAGGACGTCACGAGCCGTCTCCGGCAGGTCGCCGCGGGCCTGTCTTCGCCTCTCGGCGTCACCGGCGCGGGCGACGGACGGCGCTGGCTCTACGTCGTCGAGCAGGAAGGACGGATCCGGATCTTCCGCGAGGGCAAGCTCCGGGACACGCCGTTCCTCGACGTCTCCGACCGGACCGAGGGCGGGGGCGAGCAGGGGCTGCTCGGGCTGGCCTTCCACCCGGACTACGAGACGAACCGCAGGTTCTTCGTCAACTACACCGACCTGAACGGGGACACGGTGATAGCGGAGTACCGGCGAGCGCGCCGCAACCCCGCCCGGGCGCTGCGCGGGAGCGAGCGCGTGCTCCTGCGGGTCGACCAGCCGTTCTCGAACCACAACGGGGGTGCGCTGGCCTTCGGGCCGGACGGGATGCTCTACATAGCGCTCGGCGACGGCGGCTCCGCCGGAGACCCGCAGAACAACGGACAGCGCAAGGACACGCTGCTCGGCAAGATCCTGCGGATCGACGTCTCGAGCCGCGCCACCGAGTACGAGATCCCGGACGACAACCCGTTCACCGGCGACCCGACCGCCCGGGGCGAGATCTGGGACTACGGGCTGCGCAACCCCTGGCGCATGTCGTTCGACCGCGACACCGGCGCGCTGTGGATCGCCGACGTCGGCCAGGGCGAGTGGGAGGAGGTCAACCGCGAGCCCGCCGGCTCGGGCGGGCTGAACTACGGATGGCGGGTCAAGGAGGGCCGCGACTGCTACCCGGCGGGCGAGGAGTGCGAGATCGTCGGAGGCGCGCTCGAGGACATGACGGACCCGCTGGCGGTGTACTCGCACGACGAGGGCTGCTCGGTGACCGGCGGCTTCGTGTACCGGGGCCGGGCGTTCGCCGAGCTCACCGGCAACTACTTCTTCGGCGACTTCTGCTCGGGGCGGATCTGGGCCGTGGCGGCGGGAGGGCCGGACCGGCAGCGGCCGGTCGAGCTGCTCGACACCGACCTGTCGATCAGCTCGTTCGGCGAGGACGACCGCGGCGAGCTCTACGTCACCGACCTCGCCGGCGGCGGTCTCTACCGGCTGCGCCCCGCTTCCTAGACGCGGAAGAGGGGCACGTCGCCGTGCCCCTCTCGCCGGATACTGGTCCTCGTTACGGCTTGATGGCCCTCGACCGGGCGGCGCCGCAGGAGACGGTCTCGCCGTCGCGGTTCTCGGTCGTCGCCTTCGACACCTTGGCGTAGAAGCGGCCGTTCGCCTTGCGGGCCGGGGCCGTGTACTTGCCCTTGGTGTTCGTCGTCGTCTTGGCGACCCTCGGGTCGGCACCCCGCTTGACCTTCTTGATCGTCACGTTGCGGGCCCGCTTGCACATGGGCTCGTCCGAGTCGACCGTGCCGGTGAACTTCGGGTTCCTGCCGGACTTGTAGGCCAGCGTGATCGTCGAGCGGCAGCTCCGCTGCTGCTGGTCCGCCGCGTCCGCCGCCTCGGACCCGTCCTTGTCGGGGGCCGGGAGCGGAGCAGGGTCGGCGGCCTTCCCCTCGGCCTTCTTCGGCGCCTGGTCCGGGAGCAGCGACGGGAGGATCGACGGGATCGGGTCTTCCTCGGACTCGGACGGCGACGGCGAGACGGACGGGGACGGCGAGCTGCCGCCTCCGGTGCACCCCTGCTGGGCAACGGCGTCCTGGCTCGTCGTCGCCAGTGCGATGGCGGCTACGACCGCCGACAACAGCAGGACGACTATGACCGCTACGGCCGCCGTGGGTTTTCTTTGGACCATCGGGCACCCCCTAGGGTGATTTTGTCTCGTTTGACCTGATCTTAGTGGCGAACTCGTGACTATGTGGTTTCCCTGTGTAGCAGGGTTCAACCACACCGTACTGGCAAGGTCTGGCATACGCGGCTTGGAGGATGATGTCGGGATGCCGAAGATCCTGGTCGTCGAGGACCAGCAATCCGTCGTGGCGATCGTGCGCTACCACCTCGAGAGCGCCGGGATGGAGGGGTTCTTCGCCTCGGACGTGGGGGACGGGTGGCGCCTGCTGACGGCCGAGGCGCCGGATGCCGCCGTAATCGACATCGGGCTGCCGGGGGCAGACGGCTGGACGCTGATCGAGAAGCTGCGCGGCGACGACCGCTTCGCCCGGCTCCCGGTCGTCGTGCTCACCGGGCTGATCGAGCCGGACGTCGTCCGGCGGGCCGCCTCGCTCGGATGCGAGTACCTCAGCAAGCCGTTCGCCGCCTCCGCGCTGCTCGGCAAGATCCGCGCCGGGTTGCAGCCGGGGCTCGTGACGGCGCGGCCCGAGCCGCGCCCGGACCCGAACAAGGTCGAGCTCGTCGTGGTGGGCGTCGTGATGCTGCTGGACCACTACCAGGTCGAGGGCAGGGTGCACCTGCCGCCCGAGCTGGCGCGTTTCTCCGACGCGTGGGAGTCGCTGATCCGGGACAACCGCGAGTACGTGCCCGTGACCGACGTGAGGGTGACGCTGCGCGACGGCCACACGGTCGTGGCGTCTCCGTCGTTCATGGAGGTCCGCAAGACCGACGTGCGCGCGGTCTTCCCGCAGGACGCGCCGGTCGGTTGAGCGACGGCGGCGGGATCGTCTACGAGAACACGATCCACGAGTCGCTCGGCATC
>DASQDO010000245.1:0-10886 GCA_035634135.1 Actinomycetota bacterium | reverse complement strand
AGCAGCGTCTTCGTCCGGCCCTCTGCCAGCCACTGGACGACGAACATGCGGTTCGTCATCCACACGTAGGGGACGGGGACGTTGCAGGCCTCCCACAGGGCGAACCGCTTCGGGTACGGGAGCGTGACGAGCGAGCGCGCTGCGAAGAGGTCGACGGTGCCGGTCGAGCGGAACCACTCCTTGAACGCGGGGGCCTGCTCGCGGATGGCCCGGAGCTGCGCCGCCGGGGTCTCGTCGAGACCGGGGGCCCCGAAGTGCTCGATCGGTGTCAGCGGGGGGCGCGTGGAGATCGTGTCCATGAGCCTATGTTACACCGTTTGATGTTACCCTAAACGGCGTAATATTCCTCCCGTGGAAGACGGCTGGATGACGATCGAAGAGCTCGCCCACCGGACCGGCATGACGGTGAGGAACATCAGGGCCCACCAGACCCGCGGGTTGCTGCCCGCACCCGCCGTGCGCGCCCGGACCGGCTACTACGGGCCCGAGCACGTCGCCCGCCTCGAGGTCGTCAAGGAGATGCAGGCGTCGGGCTTCAACCTTGCCGCGATCCGCCACGTCCTCGAGATGGCCCCCGCGGGCTCGGGCGAGGAGCTGCTCCGGCTCGAACGCCTACTGATGGCGCCCTGGGAGGAAGAGGAGCCGGAGGCGGTGTCGCTCGAAGACCTCGCCGAGCGCTTCGGCCCGATCGACCCCGACACGTTGCGGCGGACGGTCGCGCTCGGGGTGCTGCGCGAGCTGGGCGACGGGACGTTCGAAGTCCCTTCCCCCGCGTTGCTCCGCGCGGGGGAAGAGGTGGTCGCGCTCGGGATCCCGCTCGACCACGCGCTCGCGGTCGTCGAGAAGGTGCAGCGTCACGCCAAGGGCGTCGCACGCGAGTTCGTCAGGTTGTTCGTGCAGGACGTGTGGCGCCCGTTCAAGGCCGCGGGGATGCCGCAGGAGCAGCTGCCCGAGATCAGGAAGTCGTTGGAGAAGCTCCGTTCGCTCGCGTCGGACGTCGTGCTGACGACGTTCCGTCTGAAGATGGCGGACGAGACCGAGAGCGCGTTCGGCAAGGAGCTCGAGCGCCCGCTGACGCGGCGCGGCAGGCGCGCTTCGTGAGCTCGCTGGAGGCCGCGCTCCTCGACCGGCTCGCCGATCCGCTCGACGTCGGGTCGCGCAAGCGGGCGAAGGTCGCTCTCGAGGTCGGGCCGGGCGACGGCTGGACGTTCCACGCCGACCGCGGCGAGCTGCTGCTGTCGCACGGCGCCGACGACCGCGCGGACGCACGGATCACGACCGACGCGCGGACGATGGTCGAGATCCTGCGCGGCGAGCGGTCGGGCATCGAGGCGTTCATCGGCGGGGACCTGCGCGTGCGCGGCGACCTCGCGCTGACGTTGCGTCTCAGCGGGAGCCTTCCCGGCGCGGTCGCGCCGGACCGGTTCCCCCGCGGGCGCGAGGCCGCAGCCGGCGGCGGGACGTTCTATCTCGAAGCGGGGCGGGGGCCGGACGTGCTCCTGCTGCACGGGCTCGGCGCGACGAACGCGTCGATGCTGACGACGTTGTGGGACCTCGCTCAGGATCACCACGTGATCGCCCCGGACCTCCCGGGATTCGGCGACTCGGCCAAGCCGTTGCGCGGTTACGACGCGCCGTTCTACGGGAAGTGGGTCCTCGACCTGACGGACGAGCTGGGGATCGAGCGCGCCCACGTCGTCGGGAACTCGCTCGGGGGCCGCGTCGCGATCGAAGCGGCACTGCAGGACCCCGATCGAGTCGACAGGCTCGCGCTCCTGACTCCCTCGCCGGCATTCATCCGCCGGCGCGAGTTCGCACGGCTCGTGAAGCTGCTGCGGCCGGAGGCGGCGTTCGTCCCACTGCCGCTGTCCCACCGGCGCGTCGTCGGTTCGATCAAGGCGCTGTTCGCACGCCCGCACCGGCTCCCGGACCAGTGGTACGAGGCCGCAGCGGACGAGTTCCTCCGCGTGTTCTCGTCGCCGCGCGGGCGGATCGCGTTCTTCTCGGCGGCCCGGCAGATCTACCTCGAAGAGCCCTACGGCGACCGCGGGTTCTGGGACCGTCTGCAGAGCCTGACGCGGCCCTCGCTGTTCGTGTGGGGCGCTCGTGACTGGCTCGTGCCCCCGCGTTTCGCGCGCCACGTCGAGCGCGCGGTGCCCGACGCGTCGTCGGTCGTGCTCGCCGACTGTGGGCACGTCCCGCAGTTCGAGCTGCCGGATCGCACCCACGGCATCGTCCGGGAGTTCCTCGCGGCGTGAGCTCGATCGAAGCGGAGCGCAAGGCGCTCATCGCAGGGGCGGCCGCCGAGCTCGATGCCCGCGACCCAGAGTTCATCCGCTACCAGCTCCCGGGGATGTGGCTGTTCTCGACGATGTACTTCCGGGCCGAGGTCACCGGCTTCGACCGCGTGCCGGACGGACCTGTGCTGTTCGTCGGAAACCACTCCGGCGGGAACATGACGCCCGACAGCATGGTGTTCATGCTCGCGTTCAACACCTACTTCGGCGTCGAGCGGCCGGTGTACGCGCTCGCGCACTCGCTCGTGACGTCGTGGCCCGTGCTCGGGAAGCTCGCGCAGCGGTGGGGGATCGTCACGGCGGGCCCCAAGGCCGCGCGTGCGGCCTTGGAGCGCGGAGCGTCCGTGCTCGTCTATCCGGGCGGTGACGTCGACACGCACCGGCCCTGGACCGCGCGTCACGAGATCCGCTTCGACGGGCGCAAGGGGTTCCTGCGCATCGCGCGCGACGCCGGCGTTCCCATCGTGCCGGTCGTGTCCGTGGGCGGGCAGGACACGTACCTTCCCTTGACCGACGGGCGGAAGGTCGCCGAGCTCCTGCGGCTCGACAAGATCGCGCGGCTCAAGGTGCTGCCGGTCTCTCTCGCGCTGCCATGGGGGCTCAACGTCGGAGACTTCCTCGGCCATGTCCCGTTGCCGGCGAAGATCCGGATGGATGTCCTCGAGCCGATCGACGTCGCGGAACGCTTCGGAGACGAGGCGGACTCCGACGAGGCCTACGACTACGTCGTGTCGCGCATGCAGGAGAGCCTGACCGCGCTCGCGGCCGGACGGCTCCTGCCCCCGTTCCTGTGAAGACGATCCGCAAGAGCATCGTGATCGAGACCGCGCGCAGTGCGGTGTTCGACCTCGTCGACGATCCCGGCTGCTACCCCGAGTTCTTCGTCGGCATCACGAAGTGGGAGCCGCGTTCGAAGAAGCGGCGCGGCGTCGGTGCGAAGTACCGGGTGCTGATGCAGGTCGGGTCGATCGAGGCCGGCGGGACGGTGCGCGTGACGGAGCGGACGGTGAACCGCGTCATCGCGTGGACGTGGGAGCAGGGGATCCACCAGGAGGGCCGCTGGACGCTCGAGGACGCCGGGGGCGCAACCGAGCTGTCGTTGGAGGTGCGCTACGACCTGAGCGGGGGCCCGCTGGGCCGGGTGGTCGAACACCTGACGGGTCGCATAGTCGAGCGGAACCTATGGGCGACGCTCCTGGCGGCGCGCAGGCTGCTGGAGACCGCGTAACGAGCCGTCGCGGGGGCGCTCCGGCTGAGTGAACTATGAGGAGTTCGTCCCAGTCATGCCGGAAGATGACGCCATGCCGAAAGGATTGGGGCGCTTCCCAGACGAGATTGACGCCGTTTTGAGCCCGCTCAAAGAGCGCGTCCGAGGTCTTCCTACGACTGTGGCGGGTGAGCGCCGGAAGTTCGCCCATTACCTGCTTTTGGACGCGATGAGCTCGGCTCATGCGATCGAGCTAGTTGTCAAATCGTCGCGAGTCCTAGGCACTCCACCCTTAGCTGACGCGATCGAGCCCGTTGTACGCCACGTAGTCGAGAAAGCGATTGTCATCGCGTATGTCGCACGATCTAATGACGAACGGGTCGTAGACCGGTTTCTTAAGACAAGTGCCCGAGAGTGGGAGCGCTCGTTCGGATCGGCTGAGTCGCACCCACACCTCGACCTGCCTGTGAAGGAGCTCCCTAAGTACAAGCCGATGGCCGAGGCCGCATGCCCTGAGCTCGTTGAGGTGTTCGCGAAGCTATCGTGGATTTCACATCCCAGGTCTGCCCTACCTTTCTCCATGCAGGCATATGCAAGTGCGGACGTGACGCAGTACGCGCAGCTTCGAGTTGCGAAGGCTCTGGGATGGTTGGAGGAGGCTCTTGCGGTCGTACTCGACGCACACGATGTCATTAACGAGGAGGAGGTAGATGAGCCGGATACGCGTCCGTACTTCCTCAGCAAGAACGAGTTCACCCGGGATCAATCTTTGTAACTAGCGTGGTCCGCACATTCCTCGTGCAATGCACGTAGCGAGCCGTCGCGGTCGAGCAGGATGCGGAAGCCGGCTTGCACGACGCGCTTCGTCCCGGGGTCGATCGGGCTCGTCTTCGTCCATTCCGGGGTCGTAATCCCGAACTCGACCTCGGCCCCCATGACGTAGCGGACCCTCACCGACGTCACCGCTCCCCATTCTTCGACCTCGACCGACTCCGTTTCGCCGAAGGCGCGGGTCCACGACGTGTCGCTCAGGTACCCACCCGGCGAGGTCGTCACGATCATCAGGTCGACGTCGGAGTCCGCACGAGCCTGTCCGCGCGCATGCGACCCGACCAGCGCGGCCCCCACTGCGTCGGGCCGCGCGGCCACCCATTCGGTGAAGCGTTCGATCAGCTCAGCCGTCTCGATCCGTCAGCACCTCTTCGATCCAGCGCCGCGCCGTCCCGGCCAGCGACGGGTTCGTGTCCCGGTAGTACGGAAGCGCGATCAGCCCCATCGATAGCGCCCAGCCCCTACCGCGCTCCCACGTCGCGTCGTCCACCGCGAGGCGCTCGCGAAACGTAGCCCGGGCCGGACCACGGAAGAACGTCCACGCCGGCATGACGTCGCAGGCCGGGTCGCCGACTCCGAGGCCCCCGAAGTCGATCACGCCCGTGAGCCGCCCGCCGTTCGTCAACAAGTTGCCGCCGTGAAGGTCTCCGTGGATCCACACCCCGGGGGCCGAGTACTCGGGCGCGGACAAAGCGCGTTCCCATGCCGCCTCCGCGGCGCCGACGTCGAGCTCGCTTCCCAGCTGCGCGAGCGCGTCGCGCACGTAACCGTCGCGCGTCGCCAGCGGCGCTCCTCGTCCGAAGTTGTGGTCGCCGGGCGGAGGGCCGCCCTCCGTGTCGATCCGCTCAAGGGCACGGACGAAGCCCGCCAGCCGTGCTGCCGCGTCGCCGGGGTCCGAGAGCGCTTCGAACGACGCTCGCCCGCCCGGCAGCCACGTGACGACCGACCACCTCCACGGGTAGCCGTCGCCCGGCTCGCCGAGCGCGAGCGGAACGGGAACGTCGAGCGGAAGGTGCGGGGCGAGACGTGGCACCCACTGCGCCTCCTTCGTCACCTGACCGGCTGCGCTCGGGTACCGGGGCATCCGCACCGCCATGTCGTCGCCGAGCCGGTAGATCGCGTTGTCGGTCCCGTCCGACGGCACGCGCTCGAGAGGGAGCTCCGCCCACTGCGGAAGCTGTTCGCCGAGCAGCCGGCGGACGAGCGCCTCGTCGACGTCGACCTCGTCGACGTGCATCTTCGCCGCGGGCACCATCACGCGAGACCGTACCCGGCTCGGGCGCGACCGGGCTCGCGTCGGTACGATCCCCCCGGCAGACGATCACGAAGGAGGCGGATATGAGGGAGCTGTTCATCGACGAGCTCGCGCAGGTGACCGGCGGCATGCAGTGCCCCGTCGACTGTGTAACGACCGACGGATGCTGCGAAGAGGGCCCCTACGAGCTCTGTTGCGTCCTGCAAGACGTCCGCGAGGCGGTCTCGAAGCTCCTTCCGGGCTAGCCGTCAGTCCACGCGGGCGCCGTGCGCGACCGCGAAGAGGACGCATTGCTCGAAGTCGAGCCGGGTCTTGTCCAGGACGAGCTCCGCGAGGTTCGTGCGCGTCAGGTTCGCGCCGCGTAGGTCGGCGTCCTTCAGCTTGACCTTGTCGAGGTTCGCCTCGGTGAGATCCGCGCCCGTGAGGTCGGCGCCGGTCAGGTCGGCCTGGTAGAGGTCGGCGCCGCGGAGAACGATCCCGGGGGCCCGCCAGCCGGCCAGCTCCTGCATGCGCAGGTTCACGTACGACCAGTTGCCTCCGTCGCACTCGACGTTCCACAGCCGCGCCTCGCTCAGGTCGGACCCCATGAGGCGACAAGTGTCGAAACGGGTCGAGGCGAGCGAGGACCCGGCGAAGTCACAGTTGCGGAACGAGGCGTTGCGGTGACGGGTCGAGGAGAAGTCGCAGCTCAGGAACTTGCAGTGCTCGAAGGTCGCGTCCGTGTACTCGTCGTCCGAGAAGACGACTCCGGAGAACCGGCACCTGCGGAACTCGGAGCCCTGTACTTCTTCGTTGGTCAGCTCACGGTCTTGGAAGCGGCGCTCTTCGATCGTCGGCATGAGTCGTCGCCACACTAGTCCGCTCGCTGGGTCGCCCTGTGTCGACCCAGTCAGAGGCGCGGCCACGCCGTCGTCCGCAGCCCGGCCGCTCCAAGTAACGTCTCCGGTGAACCGGGTTCACGGGCATCGGAGGTCGTCGTGCGCGCAGGGAGAGGTCCGCTCGTCATAGGTCTCGTGGCGATCGCCGCGGCCACCCTGGCAGGAGGCGTACCGGCCGGGGGCGTGGGGGCCGCGCAGGAGGACCCCGCCACCCGAAGCGTCATGGTCGTCAGCAACAACTGGGCCGGCACGGCGACGATCGTCGACGCCCGTTCCCGGGAGGTCCTCACGACGATCAACGTCGTCCCCGACAAGGACGAAGAGCTGCAACACGTAAACACACCCTCGCCGAGCCACCCCGCCGGGCCCGCGTTCTACGTCGCGATCCAGCAGGGCGTCGGTGAGGGCAACGACCAGTACGTCGACGACTCCTTCACAACGATCGACGGGAAGTACCTCGCGGTCTCGCGCCCGAGCCTACGCGACGTCGTGTGGATCGACCTCGCCAAGGCGGCCGCGGCGGGAGAGGCCGGCGATCCCGCCAGCATCGTCGCGGAGGCCGAGATGGACGGCTACCGCACCGACCACATGGGGGTCTCGCCCGACGGCCGGCGCCTGGTCGTCTCGGACTCGACCGCGCGACAGGTCGTCGAGTTCAGCATGGTGGACGAGACGCTTCCCGACGGGACCGAGGTGACGATGGGCGAACGCCTGCGGTCGTTCGAGTCCGGCGACACTCCGCACGAGAACAACTACTCGGCCGACGGGAGACGGATCTTCCACGCCTCGATCGGACGCGTCTACACCCCGGGCGACGAAGGCGACTCCGACTCCAGCGGAGGGGATACGAGCAAGGGCGACCGCTGGCTCCAGGTAGTCGACAACGACAGCTTCGAGGTGAAGCGACGCTGGGACATGGGCCAGGAGCTCGCCGAGGCCGGCCACCCGGACATGAGCAGCGCGGTCCGTCCGGTCGCCCTCACCCCCGACGAGAAGATCATGTACGCGCAGGTGTCGTTCTTCCACGGGTTCGTCGAGTTCCACTTGAACAAGAAGGACGAGACGGGAGGCGGCGACTACGAGCTCGGCGGCCTGGCGGAGCCGAAGACCGGTGTCGTGACGCGCATCGTCGACCTCCCGATCGCTGAGGACGTGAAGGACATGCCACGCGAGCAGTACGTGCTCGACTCCGCGCACCACGGGATCGCGATGAACGCGCGCGGGAACAAGCTCTGTGTGGCCGGGACCATGTCCGACTACGCCGCGAGCGTCGATCGCAAGACGTTCACGCCGAAGGTCTTCGACGGAGCGGCCCGCTTCGTCGAGGACGTCGAGTACTCGAAGCCCTATTGGGCGGTCGAGGGCCCGGGCAACACGTGCTGGATGTCGATGAGCGGCAGCGACCTCGTCACGATCATCTCGTTCGGCAAGGAGAAGGTCGTGGCCGAGGTCCCGGTCGGAGACCACCCGCAGCGCGTGCGCCACGGGAACATCCTCGAGTCGATAGTCGCCGGGTTCTAGGTCGCGGCCAGGCCCACGAGCCACGTGACGATCATCAGCACGCCCGCGGTCAGCTCGGCGAGGATGCCGACGCCAATGGCCTTGAGCACCGCGACGGTCGAGCGCCGCGCCTCGGCCCCCGGCCCGACTCGACGGGTCTCCGCGAGGTAGACGCCGACCACACCGCCGACGAGAAGGCCGAGCGGGGGCAGCACGACGAAGCCCACGATCGCGCCGACGACTCCGGAGAAGATCGTCGAGCGCGGGAGCTCTCCCGAGAGCCGCCGTCCCGGCAGGACGTACTTGAGGATAGTGCCGAGCACGAAGAGCGCTGCCATGAAGCCGACGACGACCCACGGCCCGGCCCCGCCGTCGCGGAAGAACGCCCATCCGACACCCGCGGCGAGGATGAGGAGGGTCCCCGGGAGGCCGGGCACGACTACCCCGGCCAGCCCGACGACCATGACGATCCCTACGACGACGTTCTCGAGCACGGAGCCGAGGCTAAGCGCTCAGACGCACACCGGGAGCGGACAGCTCGGAGCGGGGCTCGGAGATGGTGACGGGGACGGCGTGGGGGTCGGGGTCGGGGTCGGGGTCGGTTCCGGAGTCGGCGTGGGTGTAGGGGTGGGGGTCTCGGCAGGCTCGGTCGCGGACGGCGACGGTGTCGGGGTGGGCGGTGGCGTCGCAGCCGACGGCGGAGGCGAGCCGTGGCCCATCACGAAGAGGGCCGAGGTCTCCACGTAGCAGGTGGGGTAATGGTGAACCGGATCCTCGCCCATCCAAGTCGTGTAGCCGTCGAACAGGACCCGGCTCCCGTCGACGTAGAGCGACGTGACCACTAGGCCCCCGTAGGGGTTGTCGGCCGACCGGCCCTCGTACTCGCCGAACATCCACGCGAGGCGGGCCTCGCGGTCCCAGGCCCAGACCTCCGTGTAACCGCACCACGACGTGTTCTGCCCGCTCGTCATCGCCATGTAGACCAGACCGTCGTCGGTGACGGCGGAGGCCCGGACGCTCCCCGGCGCGGACATGTGGTTCTCCGTATGAGGGTCGCCGTGCTTGCAGCAGAATCCGTCCAGGTCGGCGCTCGCTCGTTTGCCGGAAGAGATCCGGTAGCGAGTCACGCCGCAGTTGGGCCCGTACTTGTTGAACTTGCATGCGGTGTACGTGAGCCAGTCCCCGTTGACCTGGCCGGGATAGGTGTAGCTGCGGTAGTTCTTGCCCTCTGCGAGCACTCGGGAACGGCCGGTCTCGAGGTTCGTGAGGATCACCGAAGTGCGGTTGCGGATGGCGTCGTTCGGCCTCGGAGAGGGACGTATGCGTCCGAACAGGAGCCACTTTCCCGAGAGGGTGGGGTGGTATTCGACGAGGTTCGTGTTCACGCCGCGCGGCAACCGCCGGTGCTTCCGCGTCTTCAGGTCGAGCAGACGGATGTCCGCGCGCGGCTTCCCGGTCGCATACGCGAGGACGCCTCGGTCGATCCCTCCGGCCATCGCCCATACGCCGTCCCGGCTCAGCTGGACGGTCTTGCCGCCGGGGGTGCGCAGCATCACTTTGAACGTCCGCGCGTGCTCGGGGCCGATCCCGGCTCCGTTCGCATATTGCATCGCCGACGCGCAACAGATGCCGGCCTCGGTCCACGCGAGGTACCCGTCTCCCCTTACGACGTTGAGGGTGTAGCCGTCCCTGTCGAGGAGCGGCGCGACCCACGCCTCGGTGTGCCACCCGCGGGCACGGTCCTGGGCGACGAGAGACACGGCGAGGGCCGCGAGCACGACGACCGACGCCAAGCGCAAAGCGCGCGGAGAACACCAACCAGTCAAGAAAGGCCCCCTCGGCGAGTCCTGGTTCCTCAGGATGGGGGCCGGGGTGAAGCCCCGGCAATAGCCCGTCTGGGCCCTTTGAGCCCGAATTGGCCCACGGGCGGCAGGTGTGATTTGCTCGCCTCGGCGAATCGACCACGACCAAGGGGAGGGCAAGATCATGACGCGGACGAGGTTGGCGCGGACGATAGCGGCAGTAGCGTTGGTGCTGGGAGCCGGATCGGTCGTCGCACCGGCGGCCCAAGCCGCGCCGGAGTGCAAGGGCGCGACGGCAGTGATCCAGTGCTGGGACCAGAGGGTCATGGAGTGCCTGCGGAACCTGAGTCTGCCGCCCGGCCGCTGCTAGCCGGGAGCCGCAGGACAGGCTGACGGATTGGGCGCTCGAGGGGACGGACGCCCTACGATCCAGCACCGAGCTGCAGCGATAGGTCCGCCGCGCAATCCCCGAGGCCCCCGGCTTCCGAACCCCCGGTGCGACCCTTCCGCAAGCGCCAGGAGCGTGTAGGGATCCTGGCTCGGCGTCACCACCGCGGCCAGAGCCACGATCGCGACGAGCGCGCGCTGGCGGGCCCGCTCTTCGTCATGTACGAGCTGGCGATCCTTGCGCTGAGGCTCGTCCGAGAGGGGCCGCGCGAAGAATGCCGGCGTGCCGGACGCGCCTGCGTGAGAGGCACCGCGTGACCGTCGCGGTGCCGCGCGCGCCGGGGCTCTCGGACCGGTTCGTTTCCGAGAGGTCGCCGGTTCCCGAGGTCCCCGTCTGGGTACCGTCGAACGATGCCGGCAAGCCGAAGGGTGGGTGACGCCACCAGGTCCGTCCATGGCGGCGAACGACGTCCGGGCCCGGAAGGGTCGATCGTCTTCCCGATCTACCAGAGCACCGTCTACGCGACGAAGCCCGGCACCGACGACCCCGATGACATCGACTACATCCGTCTCAGCAACACGCCTTCGCAGGCCTACCTCCACGACAAGCTCGCCGCGCTCGAGGGGGCCGAGGCTGCCGTGGCCACCGCGTCCGGGATGAGCGCCATGACGACGATCCTGGCGACGTACTTGCAGAGCGGCGACCACATGATCGCAGCGGAGGGCCTC
>DASQDO010000244.1:0-3574 GCA_035634135.1 Actinomycetota bacterium | reverse complement strand
GACCTCGGCCTTGCGCAGGGTCGGCGGGCTCGAGTGGGCGGACATCATCACGACGGGGGTCTGCTCCAGCTCCGGAGTCCTCTTCAAGGTCTTCAGGACCTCGAACCCCTCGGCATCCGGCAGCCTGATGTCGAGCAGGATCAGCCGCGGCCTGACCACGAGGGCTTGCGTGATCGCCTCGGCCGCCGTCGACGCCTCCTCGACCTCGTAGCCGTTGCCCTCGAGCGTCATCCGCACGAGCAAGCGGAGATCGGGCTCGTCGTCGACGACGAGGATCTTGCCCGTCACTCCGCGCTCTTGAGCTTCACGCAGAAGCGGGCGCCGGTGGGCTGGAGAGCCTCGTGCCAGATCTCGCCCCCGCAGGCCTCGACGAGCATCTTCACGATCGCCAGCCCGAGCCCGGAGCCGCCGATCGTCGACGACGTGGAGCCGCGCGAGAACGGCTGGAACAGCTCCCCTACGAGCTGGTCCTCGACGCCCGGGCCGTCGTCCGTCACCGACAGGATCACGTCGCCGTTGCGGCGCGCCCCGCTCAGGGAGATGTTCGGCCCCCCGTACCGGTAGGCGTTGGTGAGCAGGTTCGTCACGACCTGGTCCAGGCGGTGCTTGTCCGCGAGGGCTACCGGCGTGTCGGTCACCTCGACCTCGACGCGCCTTCCGTCGGGCGGCGGTGTGCTCGCCACGACCTCGTGCGCGAGCGTGTCGATGCTCACCGGCTCGATGTCGACCTGCACCTGGCCCGCCTGGAGCTTCGACAGGTCGAGCAGGTTCTCGATGAGCACCGCGAGCCGGTCGCCCGAACGCGTCATCGCGTCGAACATCGTCTGGAGCTTGGCCTCGTCGAGGCGGTGCCGCGCCCGCGACAGCATCTCGACGAAGCCGAGCAGCGACGTAAGCGGGGTGCGGAGCTCGTGCGCGGCGTTCGCGATGAACCGCTCGCGCAGCGCTTCCTGCTCGCGCTGTTCGGTGACGTCCTGGACGGTCCCGATCATGCGGATGGGCTGCCCGTCCTCCGTGGCGCTGATCCGGCCGCGCACGTGGATGACGAGGGGCGTCCCGTCGCGGCGGACCATTCGGTGCTCGTAGTCCATAGCCGTGTTGCCGTTCGCCGTCTCCTGCGACTTAGCGGCGACGACCTCGCGGTCGTCCGGATGGACGTGCTCGTTGTAGAGCTCGCCGGTCGCCTCGACCTCGCCGGGCTCGTATCCGAGCATGCGGTACATCTGGTCCGACCAGGTGACGCGGTCGATGGGTATGTCCCACTCCCAGCTGCCGATGCGCGCCAGCCTCTGCGCCTCGAGGAGCTGGTCCGTCAGCTCACGCTCCCGCCGGGAATGCTCGGTGCGCGCGAGCGCGAGGTCGGCGAGGAGCGCGAGCCTCCGCAGCTCGTCCATCTCCTCCTGTCCGAAGAACGGCGTGTAGGGGCTCGTGACGACGACGAGCTTCCCCGACCGCATCGGGACCGTGATCGTGCCGGCATCGCGCGTGACGCCGTCGGCGCCCCCGTTCTTGAACTGGGACGCGAGCCGGGCCGCCTCGGGGGCCGTCAGGCCGTGGACGCCGGTGATCAAGCCGCCGCGGTCGATCACGAGCGACCCTCGTCCCGCCGCCAGCTCCGTCACCTCGGGCAGCAGGACGTCGGTGATGTCCGACGGCGACAGCGCCTCCATGAGCGCGAACTCCGCCTCCTGCAGACGGCTGCTCCCCTGCTGGCGCCACGCGTTGCGTACGAACGCCGGAGGCGCGAACCCAAGCAGGAAGAACGGCCCGGTCGCAAGCGCGAGCAGCGAGGTCGCGATCTGGACGCCGGTGACGTCTTCGGACGCCGACGCCGTCCCGGCGATCACGAGCGTGATGGCCAGGCCGGCCGACCCGATGCTCATCGTCCGCATGCGCCGCCGGGCGACCACCGGCTGGCCGCGTCCCGCGTGCCACAGGCGGAACGTCACGGCGCCCAGCAGGACGACCCACTGGCCGAGCAGCAAGTAGATGTAAGCCTGGAACGCGTCCGTGCGCTGTTCGTTCGGCTCGGGGAAGTGGTCGAGGAGGAACGTCGCGACGACGGTCGCGCCGGTCAGCAACGCCGCGACGACGTGCAGCACCTTCCCCGGCGACTCGAACGACGCCATGAACCGGAACAGGAAGTAGGGGAACAGGACGAGGATCGCGATCACGAAACGCTGGACGACGTCGACCGTGCCGCTGACGTCGTCCTCGGGAAGGAACTGGCTGATGACGACGACGCTTGCCAGCGCGGCGAACGTAGCGGCCACCCAAGCCGCCGGCTTGCCCCCGCGCTTGCGCCACTGCATGAAGGCGATCAGTCCCAGCCCCACGTACAGGACGAGCTGTACGTAGCCGAGGATGTCGTGAAGCCTCTCCAAAAGAGCTCTCCGATCGCGGCGAAGCCAGGGGCCGTCCAATTCTAGGTTCCAATTGGAGGGCGCGGGAGGATTCGTCCGCCGCGCCACGGGCAAGAAGACCGGCATGGCCTTCAGGGAGTTGCTCGGGATAGAGATCGAAGAGCGCGGCGACGGGCGGGCAAAGCTCGTATTTCGGGCGAGCGACGACCACCTCAACGACGGGGGCATCGTCCACGGCGGCGCGATCGCGACGCTGGCCGACTGCGCGATGGGGTCCGCGCTTGCGTCCACTCTGGAAGAAGGCGAGCAGCCCGTGACCGTCGAGGCGAAGGTGAACTACCTCGAGCCCGGAGAGCGCGGGACGATCGCGGCCGAGGCGACCGTCCGGCGCAAGGGGAACCGGTTCACGGTCCTCGAAGCCGAGGTCGTCCAGCAGGAGTCGGGCGAGCACATCGCCTACGCGACGGCGACGTTCACGATCCTGCAGACCTGAGCGCGGCGGGTACCTTGGCGCCGTGAAAGACGTACGCGCGCGCGTCCCCGCCGAGATCGCGCCCTCGCTGAAGAAACGACGTCAGCCCGAGTGGGTCGAGCCCATGTTCGCGACGCTGACGAAGGACTATTTCTCGGACCCCGCGTGGGTCTTCGAGCCGAAGCTCGACGGCATCAGGTGCATCGCGTACAAGCGCGGCTCCTCGGTGAAGCTCCTGTCGCGCAACCGGCTCGAACTCACGCCGACGTACCCCGACGTCGCGGACGCTCTCGCGTCGGAGAAGCCCGACTTCGTCGTCGACGGCGAGGTCGCGGCGGTAAAGGGCGAGATCACGAGCTTCTCGCTGCTCCAGCAGGTGCACCGCCAGCAG
Organism: Actinomycetota bacterium; assembly: GCA_035634135.1. GTDB lineage: Bacteria > Actinomycetota > CADDZG01 > CADDZG01 > WHSQ01 > JALZEG01. The sequence goes on along the minus strand of DASQDO010000244.1, from coordinate 348 downwards.
GTGCCCGTCGTGTACTTCTGCTTCGACCTGCTCCACCTCGACGGCTACGACCTCACCGGGCTCCCGCTGACGGCGCGCAAGGACCTCTTGCGTGAGTCGCTCGCGTTCGACGACCCGCTGCGTTACGTGAGCCACGTCGAGGAGGAGGGCGAGGCGTACTACCGCGAAGCCTGCAAGCGCGGCTGGGAGGGGCTGATCGCCAAGCGCGCCGACGGCCGCTACGCCCGCGGCCGGTCGAAGGACTGGCTCAAGTTCAAGTGCTCCTTCGAGCAAGAGCTCGTGATCGGCGGCTACACCAATCCCGAGGGGGCGCGGTCGCACTTCGGCGCGCTGCTCCTCGGCTACTAC
>DASQDO010000243.1:0-2681 GCA_035634135.1 Actinomycetota bacterium | reverse complement strand
TCTCGGCCATCCGCGATCCCAGCACGTTCGGCTTCCCGGCGATCGTCTTCACGCTCGTGTTCCTCGCGCTCCTGTGGTAGCTCTGGGTCCGTGAGCGCGCGATCTGGTTGCTGTTCGTGATCGCCTCTGCGGGAGGGATCGTCGCCGGCGTGACCGCGGCCTTCGACGAGCCCACCGCGTGGGCCGGCGTCGCGGCCGGCGCCTTCGCCCTGATGCTGCTCCTCGCGAGCCCGACGCGCCGATGGATCGAGCAATGACGCGGCGGTACGCACTCCTCCTGACGGCGGCCGCGACTGCGGCGGTCGCACTTCTCGTCGTCGCAGTGTGGCCCGGCCCCCCTGCACACACCTTGCCCCGGCGCGACCCCGACCGCATCTACCGGATGCTGCTCGACAGCGACTTCTCGGACCTCGGCCTCCAGCACGGCCTCGAGTTCACCGGCGTGCGCGGGATGCTCCCGCCGGACGAGGCCGAGCGCGAACGCCACTGGCTCCTCTACGCGGAGTCCGACGGCCCCGGCGGCCGCCACCGGATCGCGTTCTACATCCCGCTCGGCGAACGGCTCGAAGAGATGGAGGAGCATTCGCGCAGGTCCCGGCGGTGCGCCCCGTACTTCGACGTCGGTTGGGAGTGCCTGGGCTCGATCCGCGGGACCTACGTAAGGGGCGACGTCGTCTGCTTGCGACCGCGCTGCGAGGCCCACAAGGCCCAGGCCGAGACCCTCCTGTATCTCGGCATGAGGCATCTCCAGCGGGTGCTCGCGTCCACGTAGTGGTTCGCCGCGGCGGCTCTCGGGCAAGATGCAGCCCGTGAACCGGTCGAACGAGTCCCGCCCCGGCGAGGTCCCACGGCTGTTCGCCCTGACCGCGTCCTACAGCTGGCGGTTCCTCGTCGTCCTCGCCGCGGTATGCGTCTTCGTCTACGCCCTCGTGACGCTGCGCCTGATCTTCATCCCCGTGGTCGTCGCGCTGCTCATCTCGACGCTGCTGGTCCCGCTCGCGGAGCGGCTGCGAAAGAGGGGGCTTCCCTCGCTGCTCGCGACGTGGATCGTCATAGCGGGGGCACTCGGGCTGGTCGCCGGGATCGTGTCCCTGATAGCTCCGGCGATCGCGGGCGAGCTCGACAACCTCGGCCGGGACGTGCGCAAGGGCACCGAGGACGTCATCACGTGGCTGACCGAAGGGCCGCTCGACCTGACGAGGGCGCAGATCGACGGCTACGTCGACCAGCTCTCCGAGCAGCTGAGCGCGCAGCGCAGCTCGATCGTCAGCGGCGCCTTCAAGGGGGCGTATCTCCTGGTCGAGGTGGTCGTAGGCGCGCTGCTGACCCTCGTGCTCACGTTCTTCTTCGTGAAGGACGGCAACCGCCTCGCCACCGCGATCCTCGGGTTGTTCCCCGAGCGACGTCACGACGACATCCGGACCGTGTCGAAGAGGTCGTGGGACGCACTAGGCGCCTACATCAGGGGCACCGCGATCGTCGGCCTCGTCGACGCCGTCGCGATCGGGGGGACGATGCTCGTGCTCGGCGTCCCGCTGGTGGGCCCGATCGCCGTCATCACGTTCTTCGGTGCGTTCTTCCCGCTCGTGGGGGCAGTCGTCGCCGGAGTGATCGCGGCCCTCGTCGCCCTCGTCACGACCGGCTTCCTCCCCGCGCTGATCCTCGCGGCGGCGACGATCGTCGTGCAGCAGGTCGAGGGCGACGTACTCCAGCCGCTGGTGCTCGGCCGCGCCGTCCACCTGCATCCGCTCGTGATCCTGCTGTCGCTGACGACGGGAGCGATAGTCGCCGGCATAGCAGGAGCGTTCCTGGCCGTGCCGGTAGCCGCGGTCGCGGCAGTCGTGGTCGCGCACCTGAGGGGCCGGGACCCCGGCACGGTGGCCGAGGCCGAGGACTAGGCCCGCGAGTCCACGAACTGCTTCAGGTCTTCCCGCAGTCTCGCCGGGTGCTCCATCGGCAGGTAGTGCGTCGCCTTCTCGTACACCTCCAGGCGCGCGTCGGGGATCGCCCGCTCCATCTCCTCCATCGTCGAGGCCGGCGTGAACGGGTCCTTGCTCCCGGCGACCAGCAGCACCGGCGCCTGCACCTTCCCGAGCAGGCTCGCGCTGTTGTCGCCCGCGACCTCCTCGTACGCCTCCAGCAGGCTCCGCAGGTCGCACGACGCCATGCCCTGAAGGAAGTCGACCATCGCGGGGATGTCCGCGGTGGGCCCGACGAGGCCCGACTGCCGCACGAGCCCGGCAATCGTGGGCCGCGACACGAACGACCGGAACGGCCCCTGCAACCGCGCCGAGAAGTGCTTCGCGACGCCGGCGAGCATCGGCAGCGCGGACGTCAGCTCGAGGTGTCTCAGCAGCCGAGCCGGAGGATGCCCGAACCCCGCGTTGACGAGCACGAGCGCAGCGATCCGTTCCGGGTGGCGGTTCGCGACCTGGAGCGCGATCGGCCCCCCAGAGCTCCACGACACCAGCGCGAACCGGTCGAGTCCCGCGTGGTCGGCCGCCGCGATCGCGTCCTCCGCGTGCGCGGCCGCGTCGAGGCGATCCGACGCGGGCGGCTTCGATTCGAACAGCCCGCGGTGGTCCCACGTCACGATCTCGCGCTCCGCCGCCAGCTCGTAGAGCGTCCTCCGCCACACCGCGAGGTTCGCCCCGATCCCGTTCGCGACCAGCAGCGGCAGT
>DASQDO010000242.1:0-1603 GCA_035634135.1 Actinomycetota bacterium | reverse complement strand
GCCGCAGACGAGGCGCGTTCCCTGGCGGAGCTGTGGCAGAGCGTCGGCGTCATCTGTCCCGAGGCCCTCGTCGGCGCGGCCCCCGCCGCGCTCGCCGGTGCCGGCGTCGACTTCGGTACCTGGGAGGAGGGGTTGCTCGAGAAGGCCGTGATCCTGCTGCCGCCGCTCGCCGCGAAGGGCCTCGAGTTCGACGCGGTCGTGGTGGTCGAGCCCGCGCTGCTGATGCTCGAGGACAAGGGGCCGCGCCGGCTCTACGTCGCGCTCACGCGCGCGGTCCAGCAGCTCACGATCGTCCACGACGCGCCGCTCCCGGACGTGCTCCAGGGCGCTTCGTCCGAGCCGGTCCCGTAGCATGGCGGGCGATGCCGGAGCGTGAGCCGCTGTTCCGCGAGGAGGCGGTCGAGCACCAGAGGAAGAAGGCGTCGGCGGCCGACCTCGTGCGGCTGTCGGCGGGGTGGGCGAAGCTGGGCTTCTGGCTCGTCCTGGGCGCGGTCGTCGTGGTAGTCGCCACGGCTTCGATCGCCCGCGTCGAGCGCGTCGCTCTGGCCGTCGCGATGGCCGAGGACGACGGACGTGTCACCGGGCTCATGCCCGCCGGTCAGGGGGCCGCGCCGGTGCAGGGGTCGACTGCGACCTACGTCCCCGTCGACGGGGGCGGCGAGCAGGACGTGCGCGTCGTCGAGATCGAAGAGGACATGCCGGCCGACGAGGCACGCGAGGAGTTCCCCAGCCTCGCCTTCGCTATCGCAGGGCCGGTCACCGTCGTGCGCGCCGAGGGCTTCGAGGGCGGCTTCGCGTACGGGCAGCTGCGCGTCAAGACGGGGTCCGAGCCCGTGATCGTCTCGTTCGTGCCGGGGCTGCGGGAGCTGTTCGGAGAGTCGTGAGCCGGCGTATCCCGTACGTGCAGCAGCTCGAGATCTCCGATTGCGGGGCCGCGTGCCTCGCGATGTCCCTTGCGTTCCACGGCAAGCACGTCTCACCCGAGGAGGTGCGGAACGCGACCGGCACCGGGCGCGACGGTGTCGACGCTGCCTCGATCGTGCGCGCTGCCCGTGCCTACGACATGCGCGCCCGCGGCGTGAAGGTCGAGGTCGACGGAGTCAAGTTCCTGCCCAAGGGCGCGATCCTCCACTGGGAGTTCAACCACTTCGTCGTCTTCGAGCGCGTCACCCGCGCAGGCGTCGTGGTCGTCGACCCTGCGCTCGGCCGCCAGCGGATCTCGATGGAGAAGTTCGGCCAGTCATTCACGGGCGTCGCGCTGATCATCGAGCCGGACGAGGGCTTCAGCAAGGATCGCCGCCGCGCCGAGAGCGCGTGGCGCTACGTGCGTCCGATGATGAAGCAGTCGGGGCTGCTCGGGCGAGTCGGCGTCGTGTCGCTGTTCATCCAGCTGCTCGCGCTCGCCGTTCCGATCATGACCGGGGTGCTCGTCGACCGGATCGTCCCGGCGGGCGACAGGGACCTCTTGTTCGTGCTCGTCACCGGCCTGCTCGGGATGGCGCTGTTCCATATGTTCGCGTCGTTCGTCCGCGCGCACCTGTTGCTGAACGTCCGGACCCAGCTCGACCTCAGGATCTCGATGGGGTTCATCCACCACCTCGTG
>DASQDO010000241.1:0-4221 GCA_035634135.1 Actinomycetota bacterium | reverse complement strand
TCCTTCTCGTGCGTGAGCTGGCGGATGTCGTACTCGGCGTACTCGAACTCGCGGCTCCAGAACAGCGCGTCGTAGGGGCACACCTCGACGCAGATTCCGCAGTACATGCAGAGCGCGTAGTCGATCGCGAACCGGTCGAGGACGTTGCGCTTGCGCTTGCGGCCCCCCTCACGCTTCGGCGGGAGCTCCTCTTTGTGCGAGTCGATGTAGATGCACCAGTCGGGGCACTCGCGCGAGCACAGCATGCAGACCGTGCAGTTCTCCTCCTTCAGCGCGATCACGCCGCGCGTGCGCGCCGGGAGGTCCTGCTTCTCGTCCGGGTACTCGATGACGGTGTTGTGCTTGAAGAGGTGCTTGAGCGTGACGCGCATTCCCTTGAGGAGGCCGAGGCCGAAGCCCGGCTTGCGCGCCCGCTTCAGGTTCCCGATCGAGGACGGGTGGTCGTGGTGGACGGAGTTGCTCGTCGTCGTCGTCTGGTGCTCGTCGATCGCCATCAAGGTCTCCTAGCTGATCGACTCGGGGGCGTAGAGGACCCATGCGCCGGTCGCGAGGATCAGGGCGAGGCCCACGGGGATGAGGAACTTCCAGGCGAACTTCTGGAGCTGGTCCTCACGTGCCCGCGGGAACGTCGGGCGGATCCACAGGAACAGGAAGATCATGAAGAACGTCTTGCCGAGGAACCACACGATCCCCGGGATCATCTCGAGCGGCGCCCACGGGACGATCGGCTTGTAGCCGCCGAGGAACAGCGTCGCGGCGATGCCGGCAAACGCGACCATGTGCCCCATCTCGGCGAACATGTGGGCGAAGATGTAGCGCATCCCCGAGTACTCGGTGAACGGTCCCGTGATGATCTCGGACTCCGCGACCGGCATGTCGAACGGCACGCGCGTCATCTCCGCGACCGACCCGACCGTGAACAGCAGGAACGCGACGAGCCCGATGCCCGGCGGCCAGATCGCGAACGGCAGGTCCTGGGCCTCGACGATCTGGATGATCGAGAGCGATCCCGCGAGCATCGCGACCGAGGCGGCCGCGAGCACGATCGGGAGCTCGTACGCGATCAGCTGGGCTGCGGCGCGCAGCGCGCCGATCAGCGCGTACTTGTTCGCCGACGACCAGCCCGCCATGAGCACGCCGATGGTCGAGATCGAGCCGACGGCGAGGAGGTAGAAGATGCCGACGTCGAGGTCTTCGACGATCAGCGTCCGGTCCATCGGGATGACGAGGTAGATCATCACGACCGGCACGAAGATCGCGGCCGGCGCTAGCGAGAAGACCGGCTTGTCGGCGGCCTTCGGGATGATGTCCTCCTTGTAGAGGAACTTCAGCCCGTCCGCGAGCGTGGTCGCCCAGCCGTGGAACCCGCCCGGGTACATCGGGCCGAGGCGGTGCTGGAGGTGCGCCATCACCTTGTGCTCCGCATACCCCCCGGCCAGCGCGGCGAACGGAACGATCGTGAGGATCGCCACCAGCTTGAGGACGAGGAGCTGCCACTCGGTCAGCGTGATCTCGATCACCGGTCGATGTCCCCCAGCACGAAGAAGAACGACCCGAGGATGGCGATCATGTCGGCGACGAACGTGTTGCGGAGCACGTGCGGCAGCGCCGAGACGTTCGAGAACGACGGCGTGCGGATCTTGAGCCGGTACGGCTTGCCCCCGCCGTCGGACACGAGGTACATCCCGAGCTCGCCGAGCGAGTTCTCGCAGCGCACGTAGACCTCGCCCTTGGGGGCCTGGACCACACGGGGGACCTTGCCCATGACAGGGCCGGGCGGCAACGCCTCGACGGCCTGCTCGATGATCCGCGCGGACTCGGCCACCTCGTGGAGCAGGACCCAGAAGCGGTCGAAGCAGTCGCCGTTGGGGGCCGAGATCACGTCGAAGTCGAAGTGGTCGTAGCTCGAGTACGGCTCGTCCTTGCGGACGTCGAAGTGGATGTCGGAGCCGCGGGCGATCGGGCCGGACACGCCGTAGCGGTACGCGACCTCCTTCTCGAGGACGCCGACGCCGACCGTGCGCTGCTTGAAGATCTCGTTGCCGATCAAGAGGTTCTCGTAGTCGGGCAGGCGCTCGATCGTCTGGCGGATGCCCTTCATGAGCTGCGCGAAGAACCCGCGGGGCATGTCCTCCTTGAGGCCGCCCGGACGGAAGAACCCGAAGTGGAGCCGGCCACCGGTCGCCATCTCCATGGCGAGCTGGATGTCCTCGCGCTCGCGGAACGCGTAGAACGTCGGCGTGATCGCGCCGAGCTCGGCTCCGAACGACGCGAAGAACATCAGGTGGTTCAGGATCCGGTTGGTCTCGCACATGATCACGCGCAGGTACTGGGCGCGGGGCGGGACCTCGATCTCCATCAGGCGCTCGACGGCGAGCGCGAGCGGCAGCTCGTTCTGGATGTTCGAGAGCCAGTCCATCCGCGACACGAGGTTCGTGATCTGGCGGTAGTCGCGGACCTCGACCAACTTCTCGTAGCCGCGGTGCATGTAACCGATGACGGGCTCGGCGTCGACGAGCACCTCACCGTCGATCGTCGCGAGCAAGCGGAAGACGCCGTGCGTCGCGGGGTGCTGCGGCCCGACGTTGAGGATCATCTCCTCGGTCGCGAACGTGCCGCTGCCGACGTCCTCGACGAGCTGCCCCACCTGGCGGATGTCCTGCTCGGTCGACGTCATCGCCTACCTCCCACCGCCCGCGGCTTCCTCGGGGTCCTTCGCGCCCGGCCAGTCCTTCACGACGCGGGTGCTGAGGCGGAACGACTTCAGCAGGGGCCGGCCCTCGAAGTCCTCGGGAAGGTAGAGGTTCACGAGCCGCGGATGGCCTTCGAAGACGATGCCGAACATCTCGTAGGTCTCGCGCTCGTGCCAGCTCGCGCCGGGATAGATCGACGTGATCGACGGGCACACCGGGTACTCGCCGTCGACCGGGACGTGGACGTTGCAGTGGACGACGTAGTCGGGCGAGTAGACGTGGACGAGGACCTCGAGGCCGCGCCGGCCCGTCTCGCCTTCCTCGGTCTCGAACTCGGACCAGTCGATCGCCGAGACGAACGTGAGGAACTTGCACTCCAGCCCGGGCGTCTCGGCCAGCGCGGTAATCACCTGTACGAGCTGGTCGGGCTTGCAGGTCAGGTCGATCTGGCCGAAGTTGACGTCGATGCGATCCGCTCGGTCGCCGAGAGCCTGACGGACGCGCGCTAGCGCCTCCTCGGTACCGATGGCCTGCGGCCGGGCGGAGGGCCCGTGTCGCGTCTCGGGCATGGCCGCCCCGCGGCCGACGTCGGGCCGTGCCAACCTAGATCCCACCCGCCAGGCCGGGCTCGGGGATGTGCGGGATCTCCTGCGTGTGGCCCTTCCACTTCTCGCGGACGTCCTCCTGGGCGATCAGCTGCTGGAGCCGGATGACGCCCTGCAGCAGGGCCTCGGGCCGCGGCGGGCATCCCGGCACGTAGACGTCGACGGGGATGATCTGGTCGACGCCCTTCGTGACCGAGTACGAGTCCCAGTACGGGCCCCCGCAGTTGGCGCACGAGCCCATCGAGATCACGTACTTGGGCTCGGGCATCTGGTCGTAGATCCGCTTGATCGGGGCCGCCATCTTGTCCGTCACCGTGCCGGCGACGACCATGAGGTCGGCCTGGCGGGGCGACGCCGGGAACGGGATCACGCCGAACCGGATGATGTCGAACTTGCTGGCGATAGCGGCGCCCATCTCGATCCCGCAGCAGGCGAGGCCGAACTGGAGCATCCACAGCGAGTAGCGCCGGCTCCAGTTGAGGAGCCAGGAGACCGGTCCCGGGAGGGGGACCTTCTCGATCACAGCCATTCGAGCACCTTCTTCTTGATGGCGTAGACGAGGGCGAAGGCCAGGATCGCGATGAAGATCAGCATCTCGACGAAGGCCTGGGTGCCGAGCCGCTCGAACACGACGGCCCACGGGAACAGAAAGACCGCCTCGACGTCGAAGATCACGAAGAGGAGCGCGAAGACGTAGTAGCGGACGTTCGCCTGGCTCCACCCCGTGCCGATCGGGTCGATGCCGGACTCGTAGGTCGTGTACTTCTCGGGGGTCGGGACGTTGGGCCGGACGAGCCTCGCGAGTCCCAGCGTCCCGAAGACCAGAACGAAGCCGACGACGGCGAAGATCCCGATGGTGACGTACTGACCGAAGTAGCCGTCGGGCAAGGCTGAGCCTCTCCTCTAGTGCTCGTTTCCGGACG
>DASQDO010000240.1:0-1578 GCA_035634135.1 Actinomycetota bacterium | reverse complement strand
TCCGGGCCGGGCTCGTCTTCGAGCTGAAGCGACAGGTCGGCACGGACGAGATCCAACGGCGCGAGGAGTCCTTCATCCGGCGCGCCATCGACTCGTGGGCCACGAACCCGAACATCCACGTCCTCGGGAGCCACGACGCGCGGCGATTGTCGATCGTCTCGTTCACCGTCAAGCACGGCAAGCGCTACCTCCACCACAACTACGTCGTCGCGTTGCTGAACGACCTCTTCGGGATACAGGCGCGCGGCGGCTGCTCCTGCGCGGGTCCGTACGGGCACCGTCTCCTCGGCATCGACATCGAGCGGTCGCACGAGTTCGAGCGCGAGATCGCGCGCGGGTGCGAAGGGATCAAGCCCGGGTGGGTGCGGCTCAACTTCAACTACTTCATCTCGGAAGCCGTGTTCGAGTTCATCCTCGAAGCCGTCCACATGGTGGCGAACGACGGCTGGCGGCTGCTGCCGCACTACGACTTCGAGCCGGACACCGGCCTGTGGACGAACCAGGAGGGCGTCGCCGAGCCGCCGATGAGCCTGCGCTCGCTGTCGTACGAAGACGGCGAGCCCGTCGTGACGCTGCACCGCGCGCAGGAGCCGGAGTCCGTCCTCGCCGACTACCTGAAGTACGCGAAGCACATCTTCGCCGAGCCGGAGGTGCGGGGGCCGGTGCCGGGCCACCCCCGCAACGTGAGTGACGACTTCGAGCACCTCCGCTGGTTCCCGCTCCCGGAAGACGTGGTGGAGCCGGCGGGATCGTGACCGGAGGGATCCTGATCGTCCTCGCCCTCGCGCTCGTGTGCGGGCGGATCGGTCTGGCGATCGGCAACTGGTGGGTGCACAGCAGCACGAGCGGCGAGCTCGAGAGCGCGTTCCCCCCGTTCATCGGGGCCGTGCTGGGAGCCGCCGCAGGCCTCGGGATCGGCCTCGGGATCGCGTACCTCCTCGGCCGGCGGGAGCAGCGCTAGGCGGGCTCGAAGTGGATCAGAACGTCGCCCACGTCGTCGTGTGCCGCGTGGACCGCCTTCTCGATCCGCTCGGACGCCTCGTGCATATGCCGCAGAGGCAGGTCGCCGCGCCCGCGCACGTGCGCGACGACTGCGAGCTGGTCGCGCGACTGCGTCACGAGCACCTCGTGGCAGTCCACGACGTCCGCCTCCTCGGCGGCAGCGCGCCTCACTGCGTCCACCACGTCCGACCGCTCCGCCGTGACGTCGCGGCCGAAGGACGTCGGCTGGAGCGGCTCGATGTGCGTGTCGACGCGCACGTCCGGCCCGAGCTCGTCGCGCACGCCGGCTTCGACCCTGTCCGACAGGTCGTGGGCCTCCGAGACCGACGTGCCGGAGTCGACCTTCGCGTGCAGGGTCGCGTGCAGCTTGCGGCGACCGCCCTCGTCGAACGCGTGCACCGACACGTTGTGGACCTCGTGCACGCCGGCAGTACGGCTCGCCGCCGCCTGCACGCGCTCCACCAGTCCCGACGTCTCGGCGACCGGCTCGACGTGCACGACGACGTCGGCGCCCGGCGCGACCTTCTCGATCTCTGCCTCGACCGCCTCGGCTTTGTCGTGCGCGCGCTCCAAGGA
>DASQDO010000239.1:0-5195 GCA_035634135.1 Actinomycetota bacterium | reverse complement strand
CTCGGGCGTCATCGAACGGTAAGTCGAGCAAGATAGCGGAGCCCCCGTACTCCAACCGGCAGAGAGAAGGGTCTTAAAAACCCCACAGTGTGGGTTCGAATCCCACCGGGGGCACTGTGAGCTACGAGCCCTGCTGGTAGCAGTCCACGTCCACCCGGGCTACGTCTCCGTCGATCGTCTCCAGGTCCAGGCCCCGGGCCGTGCCCGTCGTCTCGAAGGCTCGGTTTGGGGGTTCCTCGAAGGACCGGATCGGCTCGCCTAGGGGCTCCCCCGCCCGATCCAGCAGCGTCACCACGCACACGCTCCCGCGGGCGTCCGTCGGGTACGGCCCTATCCATAGCGCCCACATCTCGACCATGTAGCCGGATCGCATCGGCCACGCCTCGGCTGCGGGGAACTCCCAATGCGACGGCTCCGCGCGCTGCTCCGCGGTGTAGCCCACGATCCGAGACCGATCGTCCTCCGGCATGTTGCCCTCGACCCCCGTCACGGTCCACGCACCGTCGCTCAGCTCGACCGTCAGGAACGTGTCGTTCATCGGGATGCCCGACTGCGGGTCCTCGCCGGAGATCCCCGTGCACGTGAACGAGAGACTGCCCGGCTCGCCTCGCGGCTCACAGTCGCTCGCCGCGAGCCCGATCCGCCACGCGTCGCCGACGCGGCTCGTGTCCTCGGCAGACGCAAAGTTGTAGCTGCGCGCCGAGAACGGCTTCATCAACCCCGTCTCTGCGAGCGCGCGGAAAACGAAGATCTGCGCTTGCTCGCGCTCGCTCACGGGCTCCACGACTTCGCCGCGCGGAGGCGGAGTCTGCTCCGGCGGGGGCTGCGGCGTCTCGACCGGTGCCGGTCCGTCCGCAGAGCCGACGCGCAAGAGGTAATCGCCCGAGTTCCCCGGCTGCACTGCGGTCCACAACGAGCCCCCGCCCTCGACGGGCCACCCGCTCACGTCTTCGCCGAGGTCCGACGTCGGGCCGACCTCCAGCCCGGACGGATCGATCGGCACGACCCTCGAACCGTTGATGTGCCACGCCCACACCGCGCCGCGGAAATACGTCAACGCGCTCGGGCGCACGCCGTTGAGGTCGACCGATTCGACGGTCCCGCTCGCCGGGTCGACACGGTCGACGAAGCCACCGTCCGGGTGCGCGACCCACAGGTGTCCCGCCGCGGCGACGAGCCCCCCCAGGACCGTGTCGCCCGGCCGGTACGTGTCGCCGGGCAGGCGGATCGAGTCGACGAGCTCGAGCGTCTCTGCGTCGAACTTCCTGAGCTCGTTCGTGAGGTCGAAGACCAGATCGTCGTGAGGCGCCCCCGGGTTGCGCGCCTGGTCGCCGACGTCACTGTGCGCGACCCAGAGGAACCCACCGTGCTCCACCATCCCGGAGGCGCAGCATTCGGCGCCCATCGAGATCGGCCCGGCGACCTCGAACGTCTCCGGGTCGACTCGGTAGATCCCCGCGTCGCGGGTGGCGACGCTCACCCATAAGTGCTCGTTCGTCGCGACGAGATCGAGCGCTCGCGGCACTCCCTCCACTGTCTCGATCACATCGCCCGACCGGGGATCGAGGACGAGCAGCCCGTCTCTATGGGGGTTCGTCAGCCATAGCCGGCCGAAGCCGGCCTCGACGTGCCAGAAGTTCCCGTTGTCGCCGTTCGCCAGCGTCAGCACCTCCTCCACGCGGTTCGTCCCCGGGTCGATGCGCTGGAGCGTCGGCTCGCGTCCTTGCAGTGCCCATACCTTCCCGAGCCCGTACGCGAGGTCACCGACGCCGCGCGAGTGCGACGACCACGACGACGACAACGGGACGCGGGCGAGGACGGAGAGCCGTTCCTGCGCCGCGGGCGGGTGAGCTTCACGGCTCGCGAGCCGCACGACGCCCGCGCCCGCCGTGACCGCGACGATCAGCGCGGACGCCGTGACGACACGACGCCACCGCAACCGCCGCCGGCCCGCCGCCGTGACGGCCCGGGCGTCGTGCTGCGCGGAGGGGATCTCCGACGCCTCCCTGCGGAAGAGCTCGCGCAAGTCCTCAGGCATCGGTCACCTCGAGCGTTCGCCTCAACGCGCCGCGTGCCGCGTGGAGGTGCGACTTCACCGCGCTGTCGCTGATCTGCATGAGCTCCGCCACCGCCCCTACGGGGAGGTCGCCGAGGTAATGGAGGATCGTCGCCTGCCGCTGCCGCGCCGGAAGGGTAGCGAGAGCGCGCTGCAGGTCGACGCGATCGGGGCCTGCTTCCGGGATCGCCGCGCTGCTGTCGACCTTCCCCACCGGGACGGGCACCCGCCCCTGACGGCGGCACAGGTTGAGCGCGGTCGTCATCACCCATCCTCCCGCCCACGCATGGCGCCGCAACCGCCGCCACCGCACGTACGCGCGGGTGAACGCCTCCTGGGTCGCATCCAGCGCGACCTCTCTCGAACCGGTCATGAGGATGCAGCCGCGGAACACGTCGTCGAACTCTCTTCGGTAGAAGGCCTCGTAGTCCAGCGGGGCTCCTCGCATCTCGCCGGTCTACTCGAACAAGCCCCGGGCTCGCCGAAAGGTCCAGGCCCTTCTAGGACGTGGGCGCTCTCATCCCCGGACCGAGCGCATTCGGGGGCTGTGGTTGAGTTCCGTGCATGTTCGGCCTCGAAGACCTCGTCCGGCCCGCCGAGTACCCGCGCTCGTCCGGCTACGACCCCGCGTGGGTGTCGGCCTCGACATGGGGCCGCACCCGCTGTGGCTGCTCGAAGACCTGATGGGGGACCTCGAGATCACGTCGGGGATGCGCGTGCTCGACCTCGGCTCGGGCCTGGGCGCGACCTCCGTCTTCCTCGCGCGCGAGCTCGGCGCCGAGGTCTTCGCAGTCGACCTGTGGGTGCCGGCGGAGGACGCGGCCCGGACGTTCGCAGAAGCGGGCGTTCAAGATCGCGTGCACGCGTTGCACGCGGACGCGCGCAAGCTCCCGTTCGCACCGTCGTTCTTCGACGCGGTCGTGAGCATCGACGCGTTCGAGTACTTCGGCACCGACGACACGTACCTCCCCTATCTACTGGACTTCGTGAAGTCCGGCGGGCAGGTCGGGATAGCCGTTCCGTCGACGACGCGCGAGCTGCGCGAGCTCGGGCGGATTCCGGACCACGTTCGCCGTTGCGTCGGCTGGGAAGGCGTCGCGTGGCACACCCCGGAGTGGTGGCGCGACCACTGGGCCCTCACGGGGTTGGTCGAGGTGACGTCGGCGCGCCCGCAGCCGGACGCGTGGGCGAAATGGCTGCTGTGGTCGAAGGTGTGCCGGCAGCACAATGCGGAATCGGACTACGACGTCGCGAGCGTGATCGAGATGCTCGAAGCAGACGGTGGCGAGCTGCTGTCGTTCGCGCTGGTGACGGCGCGCAAAGGGGCCGCCGTGGCCGGCAGCCCCTCGGACGTCGCGGTGGATCAGTCGCAGTAGAACAGGATGTACGGCTTGCCTCCGATCATCACCCAGCCGCAATCCGTGCAGGTGCGCCCGATGAACGGCTCGACCGCGTCGTAGCACGTCACCGCCTGCGCCGGCGAGGGCATGAAGCCGACCGCGCCCATCGCGAGGGCCGCGCCGAGAAAGAGCTTTTTGATCCTCATCTTCGCCACCTTCCCTGTCGCCTGCTGCTGCCGCTCGGGATGATAGCGAGGCGCGATCATGGGTAACCACGTGGGATGAGACGGATCGTGCTGGCGGCTACTGCGGCGACGCTCGCTGCGTCTTTCGCTCCCGCGACGGCGGCGGCGGCGGTGCACCTGTGCTTCGGCGAGCGGGCGACGATCGTCGGGACCGAGAAGAAGGACAAGTTGAACGGCACCGGCCGACGCGATGTGATCGTGGCGCTCGGGGGGTCCGACGTCGTCCACGGCGGAGAGGGCAACGACCTCATCTGCCTCGGCGCGAGCGACAAGGGCGGATGGGGCGAGAAGGGGTTCGGCGACCGTGGGCGCGACCGGATCTCGGGCGGCTCGGGTGAAGAGACTCTCTACGGCGGCAAGGGCCGGGACGTGCTCGAGCTCGACTCCGGTGGTGGCCGGGCGATCGGCGGGCCCGCGGGCGACGAGATGACCGGGGGGCCGGGGCGCGACTACTTCGGTGGTGAGAGGGGGCCCGGGTCCGGGCAGTCGAGCTCCGGCGGCGGGTACGGCTACGAGTACGCCGCGGGCGAGCCGGGATCCGACACCTTCTCCGGCCGCGGTGGGAACGACCGCTTCTTCATCGGTTCCGGCAACAAGACGGTGGTTGGAGGCAAGGGCATCGACCGGCTCGTCTACTGGTCGCACGAACGGGGTGACTTCCGTGCCGACCTCGGCACGGGCCGCGCGAGGGGGCCGGGGCGGAGCAGACTGAAGGGGATCGACGAGGTGCACGCATGGACGCCCGGCGACGTCGTCCTGCGCGGTGACGGGGGAGCGAACGAGCTGCTGTCGGTGCCGTCGCTCTCCGGCGCGAACGCGCAGCTCTACGGCGGTGGCGGCGACGACCTGCTGGTGGGTCAGGAGGACTGGAACCGGCGGCAACGCGGCGACACCGACTTCTACGGCGGCCTCGGCGACGACACGATCGTCGGGCAGTGGACCGAGAACGACGAGCGGATCGACGAGCTCTTCGGTGGGCCGGGCGACGACCTGATCGACCCGCGTGTGGGGGCGCGCCAGGTCTCGGGCGGGCCCGGGGACGACGTGATCGAGCCGTACTGGGAGGCGCCCGAGGAGTCGTCGGACTCGTCGTACGACGGGGGGCCGGGTTTCGACACGATCGGGTGGCCCAACTCGGCAGGCGTTGCGGCCGATCTCGAGACGGACCACGCGACGGTGAGCTTCGGCGAGGTCGGTACGTGGACGTACCAGATCCTCGGGATCGAGGGCGTGTACGGGAGCGAGTCCGGCCGGGACGTCTTGTTCGGTGACGACGGGCCGAACCTCCTGGTCGGCGGGAGGAAGGGCGTTGGGTACCTGGGGACGCCGGACGGGGACGAGCTGGACGGCCGCGGGGGCGACGACGAGCTGTTCGGAGACGACGGGAGCGACGAGCTCGACGGGGGCGAGGGCGTCGACCTGCTGAACGGTGGCGACGACGTGGACGTATGCCGGAACGGCGAAGAGCTGGAGGAGTGCGAGGGCTAGCCGGGCCGTTGTCGTTTTCGGGTTTCTCTGTCACATGGCGCACCAATAGCGGTCCTCATGTGACAC
>DASQDO010000238.1:0-6925 GCA_035634135.1 Actinomycetota bacterium | reverse complement strand
ACGCACGACGATCCCGGGGTCACGCGTGAACGCTTCGACGACCGCACGCACCTCGTCTTCGTGCGCGGACCGGTCGAGCCCGGCGCACGTACCCAGGTCGGCGAACGCGCAGCCGCGGCACGACGACGGCGACGAGCACCGGTGCACACCCGTGGCGTCCCGCACCGTGTCGATCAGTGTGCGCGCATGCTTGAGCGACGGCAGGGGGCCGAGATAGGCGCTTCCGTCGGCGGCGGGGGAGCGGGCAGGCGCGACCGAGCGCTTCCGCAACGACACCTTGACGTACCAGCTCGCCGAGCCCTTGCCGCGCCGGTTGTACGGCGGCGTCTCGCGCGCGATCGCCCGGGCCTCGGCCACCTCCGCCTCGAGCGTCGTCGCATGCGTCTCGAACGACACGTCCTGCGTCTCGCGCAGCAGGTCACGCATCTTGCGCCGCGGGTCTCCGTAGAAGTACGACCGCACGCGGGCCCTGAGATCCGTCGCCTTGCCGACGTAGAGCGTCTGCCCGGACGACCCGAGGAACCGGTACACACCCGGCGACGCGGGCAGGCCCTCGGCCAGCCGGATCTTCGAGAAGGTCCCGTCGATGCGCGTCGAGGACATCGCGAGGAGGTCCTCGAGCGTAGTGACGCCGTAACCCGCGGCGCGCTCGATGAGGTGGTGCAGCACTTCGTTCGTCGCGAGCACGTCGGCGAACGCGCGGTGACACGGCTGGTTCGCACAACGCAGGTGACGCGCCAGCGTCTCGAGCTTGTTGTTGCGGACCTCGCCGGCGAGGATCTTGCGCGCGAGCGTCGCGGTGTCGACGACGTCGTTCGCCAGCGGGGGATAGCCGTCGCGCGCGAGCGCGGCGTTGAGGAACCCGACGTCGAAGCGAGCGTTGTGAGCGACCAGGACGGAGTCGCGCACGAACTCGAGGAACGACGGCAGCACGGTCCCGATCGGCGGCGCGTCGACGAGCATCTCGTCCGTGATCCCGGTGAGGAGCCGGATGAACGCGGGCACCATCTCGTCGGGCTGGACGAGCGTGTGGAACGACCCCTGGCGCTCGCCCATGCGCACCTTGAGGGCGCCGATCTCGGTGATCCCGCACTGGGCCGGGGACCCGCCCGTCGTCTCGAGGTCGACCACGCAGAACGTGACGCCGGCGAGCGGCCGCCCGAGCTGGTCGAAGGTCCTCTGGGCCACCGCCATCGGGGCACGATAGCGAACATACGTTCGATATGGCAAGCCCCCCGGCCCCCGTGCCTCCCACGGCTAGAGTGGCGCCCATGGTGCGCGAGATGGCCGAGAGGGGGCCGGACCTCCCCGCCGACCAGCGGGT
The DNA here is from genome assembly GCA_035634135.1 of Actinomycetota bacterium. GTDB lineage: Bacteria > Actinomycetota > CADDZG01 > CADDZG01 > WHSQ01 > JALZEG01. The sequence goes on along the minus strand of DASQDO010000238.1, from coordinate 5,601 downwards.
GATCGAGCAGGAGCAGACGCTCCAGACCGTTCGCGAGGAGTCCGAGGTCGCGCACGCGCTGCTGGGTCTCTCGGGCGCTCTCGCCGACGTGAAGTCGGTCGAGGAGACCATGGATCTCGCCGTCCGGATCGTCCCTGCGCTGCTCGGCGCCAGCAGGTGCTTCGCGGCCACGTGGGACGCCGACAGCGGCCGCTTCGCGATCCACGCGCACTACGGCTACGACGAGGACGAGGTCGCCGACCGCCAGAACCTCTCGGCGACGTCCGACGGGCTCCCGTTGCTGCGGCGCGCGCTCGAGCAGCGCGCCCCGATCGTGATCGCCGACACGTCCGCCGAGGATCCGGTCGTCGCCGAGCGTGCTGCGGAGCGCGGCGTAGGCGCGTACATCGGCCTCCCACTCGTGCGCTGGGGCGAGGACCTCGGCGGGCTCGGGATCGAGTTCGCGGAGCCGCGCGACTTCACCTCGAAGGACCACGCGCTGGCCCGCGGGATCGCCCGCCAGCTCGCGACCGCGTTCGCGTCCGCCCGGCGCTTCAATCTTCTCGCGGACCTGCGGACCTTGGGTCTGCGCATCGGCTCCAAGCTCCGGCTCGCGGCGGTCGTGGAGGAGGTCGCGGCCGGAGCGGTGCAGCTGTTGTCGGCCGAGTCCGCGGCGATGTACTTCCTGGACTCGACGCAGAGCAGCCTCGTCGCGGCCGGCAGCTACGGTCGCAAGGCCCCCGTGCTCTCGGACGGGATGGCGCGCCTGGACCTCACGCGCGACCCGTGGCGCGGGCTGCTCGCGGGAGAGATCGTCGTCGTGAAAGACCTCGGCGAGCACCTCGGCGAGGGCGCCGCCCGCATCTCGGCGGTCGCGGCTCCGATCCAGCGCGCCGAGCCCCCGATGACCGGTGCGGTCGTCCTGTTCTTCTCGTGGGATCCGCCGGTAGGGAGCGACGAGCGGGAGGCCCTGCAGGTCCTCGCGGCGCAGGCCGCGACCGCGCTGGAGAACGCGCAACGCTTCGAGCGTCAGCGCAGCGTCGCGCGCAGCCTGCAAGAGGGTCTGCTCGCGACCGAGCTCCCCGAGATGCCCGGCTACGAGTCGGCCGCCGTCTACGAGCCCGCGAGCGGCGAGGCCGACATCGGTGGTGACTTCTTCGACGTCTTCGACCTCGGAGACGGGTCGTACGCGATCGTCGTCGGGGACGTGTCGGGGAAGGGGGCCGAGGCCGCTGCGTACACGGCGATGGCGAAGTACATGCTGCGCGCCTTCGCGATCCGCAACGCCCAGCCGGCGTCGGTGCTCTATCACCTGAACAACGCCCTGGTGACGGGCTTCGGCGAGGATCGCTTCGCGACGCTGATGTATGCGCTGTTCGACCCCGAGGCCCGCAAGCTGACCGTCGCCGTCGGCGGGCATCCACCCCCGCTCGTGTACCGAGCCTCGACCGACGAGGTCGAGCCCGTGGCTCTGTCCGGGAGCATCGTCGGCGCGTTCGTCGACCAGGCGTTCGACCAGAGCTCGTTCACGCTCGGCCCCCGCGACGTCATGCTCGCGTTCACCGACGGCCTCGTCGAGGCCCGGCGCGGTGACGAGCTCTACGGACGCGAGCGGGTCGTCGAGTCGCTGGGCCGGCACGCGCCCGGCGCGTCTGCCGAGACGATCACGCAGCGGGTCTTCTCCGACGCGCAGGCGTACGGCGAGATCAACGACGACACGGTCGTGTTCGCGCTCGGCTGCCTCGAGGAGCGGCCGTGAGCTACCGCTGCGACGCGTGCGGCAACAAGACGCGTTTCGACGTCGTCGAGACGAAGAGGCTCAAGAGCTTCGTGCACTTCACGCTCGCGGGCGAGCCCCGCGTGGAAGACGAAGAGGTCCTCGAGCACCGCGTCGAGAAGGTCGTGTGCCGGTGGTGTGGCTCGACCGACCAGATAGCGGAGGTCCCGGCCGCCGGGGAGAGCGCGTGAGCGCGGGCCCGCTCGAGGGCCTGCGCGTGCTCGATCTCACGCGGCTCCTGCCGGGGGGCTACGCCACGTGTCTCCTCGCCGACCTCGGTGCCGACGTCGTCAAGGTCGAGGAGCCGGGCCGCGGCGACTACATCCGGCTGATGCCCCCGATGGCCGGTGACGTCTCGGCGGGCCACGTCGCGCTGAACCGCAACAAGCGCTCGATCACGCTGAACCTGAAGACGCCGGAAGGGCGCGACGTGTTCGAAGACCTCGTGCCGTCGTTCGACGTCGTCGTCGAGTCCTTCCGTCCGGGGGTGATGGACCGGCTCGGCATCGGCTGGGACGCGCTGTCGCGCGTGCACCCCCGCCTCGTCTACTGCGCGATCACCGGCTACGGACAGGACGGGCCGCGAGCGCGTGTCGCAGGTCACGACGTGGACTACGCCGCGTACTCCGGCGTGCTGGGGATCACGGGCGAGCCCGGCGGGCGGCCGGTCGTCCCCGGCGTGCAGATCGGCGACCTCGCCGGCGGGGGCATGGCCGCGGTCATCGCGATCCTCGCCGCGCTGCGCAAGCGCGACGCGACCGGCGAAGGCGACTTCTGCGACGTGTCGATGACAGACGGGCTCGTGTCGTGGCTCTCGATCCACGCGGCCTCGTTCTTCGCCACGGGCGAGGTGCCGCGCCGCGGCGAGATGCACCTCTCGGGGGCGTATCCCTGCTACCGCGTCTATCCGGCTTCCGACGGGTGGCTCGCGGTCGGAGCGCTCGAGCCGCAGTTCTGGGCCGCGCTGTGCTCGGCCATCGACTGTCCCGACCTCGCCGACGACGGGTTCGCGGTGGGGGAACGGCGCGACGCCGTGGTCGCGCAGCTGGAAGAGCTGTTCTCGACGCGCAGCCGCGCCGAATGGATGGAACACTTCGGCGACGCCGACGTCTGCGTCGCGCCGGTGAACGATCTCGCGGAGACGTTCGCGGACGAGCAGGTCCTGCATCGCGAGATGGTCGTGGACGGCTCGCTGCCGGACGGGAGCGCGTGGCGTCACGTCGGGATCCCGGTCAAGCTGCGGGGCGCGCCGGGAGACGTGTCCCGCCGGCCCCCGCCCGATCTCGGCGAGCACACCGACGAGGTGCTCGGAGAGGCCGGCGTCGACGCGGACCGGCTCGCGGAGCTGCGCGCTCTGGGCGCGCTCTGACCGTGGCGATCCCCGACGCAGCGGTCCCCCTTCTCGTGAAAGGGCTCGGCGCGTACATGAAGGGAGCGCCCGCGCTCGACCTCCCCCCGGACCTGAGGCGTCTGCGCAACTTCCACCAGAAGATGCTGATGGCGCACTCGGCCGAGATCGTGGGGCTTCTCGAAGACGAGACCGCGCGGGGGCTCGTGCTGCAGTGGCTGGACGACGCGCAGGGGCTTCCGAAGAAGCAGGAGCGCGCCGTGCGTCTCGCTGCCGAACGCGGCGACGGGTGGGAGGAGGCGCTCGCCGAGCTCGCCGGCGGTGAGCGCGCGCCCGCGGGGCCCGACCCCGAGCAACGGCTGCGCGACGCGCTGCAGCGCGAGACCGACAAGACCGCAGCCGCGAAGGAGGAGACGAAGCGCGTCAAGGAGTCGTCGCGCAAGTCGCTCGACGACGAGCGCGCGACGAGCAAGGAGCTGCGCAGGGAGCTGGAGGCCGCGCGCAGGGAGCTCGCGGCGAACGCGGCGGCGGCAGCCGCGGCACGGGAGGAGGCGGAGCGCGCCCTGGCCGACGCGCACAAGCTCGAACGGCGCGCTCGCAAGGACGTCGCCGCGGCGGAGGCGCGCGAGAAGGAGGCGACGCAGCAGCTGAAGGCCGCGCGCAAGGACCTCGCCGCAGCGCGCCGCAGGATCTCAGAGCTCGAGCTCGCGCTGGAGAAGGCTGCTGCTTCGAAGCGGCCCCGTGCCGCGGCCGCCACCGTTCCGTCGGGCCCGCGCCGGCCGCTCCCGGTACCGCAAGGGAGGTTCGAGGACGATCCGCTGACCCTCGACGCGTGGCTGGACGCTCCCGGCGTGCACCTGCTCGTCGACGGCTACAACGTGACGAAGTCGCCCGCGGGGTTTCCCGACCTCGACCTTCCGTCCCAGCGCGAGCGGCTGATCGAGCAGCTCGAGAAGCTCGCGCTCCGAAAGAACGTGCCGACGACCGTCGTCTTCGACGGGTCCGACGTGGCGCCCGGGCGGTCCCGGCTCGCCCGGACGAGGGTGCGGGTCGAGTACTCCCGGCCCGGCGAGATCGCCGACGACCATCTGATGGCGAAGCTCGCGTCCCTGCCCCCGTTCCCGGTCGTCCTCGTGACGGGGGACAAGGAGCTCCAGGAGCGTGCGGGGGGCGAGGGGGCCACGATCGCGGTGGCCGAGCAGCTGCTGGAGCTGGCCCGCTAGGAAAAGTGTCGTACCCGCTCTTTAGCGTGTGGAGGACGTTGGCCCGCACGGGAGGAGCACGCAGATGAGGATCGACTGTTCCGATTGCCAGATGTACCAGAGCGAGCACTGCGACGACTGCCTGGTGACGGCCCTGCTCCGCCCGCAGTCGACCTCGGTCGAGCTCGAGGACGAGCTGGACCCGCCGCTACAGACGCTGGCGGGGGCCGGGCTGATCCCGGTGCTGAGGTTCCGGCCGAGGGAAGCCCAAGCCCCGCCGGGGCCGAACGTGTCCCAAGCCGGTTAGCCGCGAGGGTTTAGGCCCACGAAACCCTTGACATCGTCCGCTCTGCGGTAAATTGTTGACAGAAACAAGGAAAAGGCGGACGATTGGGCTCCGACTGGAACAAGCTCCTGAAGGAAGCGGAGAGACAGGGCTGGACGATCGAGCCGGGACGGAAGGGGCAGTCGAAGCTGGTCCCCCCCGACCCGGCCAAGCAGATCGTCTTCGTCCACTCGACGCCGTCCGACCACCGCGCACTGAAGAACGCGGTCGCCGAGATGCGACGGCAGGGGCTCCAGTGGCCGCCGCGAGGAAAGGGCGAACGATGACGGAATGGAGCGTCGCCATCACGGTGGGCCGGCCGGCGGGCGGGGACGTCGAGGCCGAGGCCGGCGAAGTAGTCGCGGCGCTGGGCGAGTTCGCTCCCGCAGTCAGCGTCGGCCGCGGTGACGCGACGATCCGTCTCGCGCTCGCCGGAAACACCGTTCGCGACGCGTTGTCGCGTGCCCTCGTGGAGGTCCGCGGTGCAGTGGAAGCCGTGGGGTGGCCGCCGGGGGTGAGACACGTCGAGGCAACCGAGTGGGGCGAGTTCGAAAAAAGGCTCGAGGCGCCGGCCCTCCCGGAGCTCGTCGGCGTCACCGAGATAGCCGAGCTGCTCGGGACGTCGCGCCAGCGCGCCTCGGAGCTCGCACGGTCGCCGAAGTTCCCGGCACCGCTCGCAGACCTGGCGGCCGGCCCGGTCTGGCCGAAGCCCGTCGTGGCGCGGTTTGCGGAGGAGTGGGAGCGGAAGCCCGGCCGCCCGCGCTCGAAGACGTCGGAACGCCTCGACCAGATCATCGAAGACCGGCGCGCGCGAGAGGTGGAGGGCACGCGTGAGCGCTAGCGAAGAACGGTGCCCCGACTGCGGGCTGAGCTTGCCTGCCGACATCGCCACCGCGCTCGGCCGCGACACCTGCACCTGTGGCGACTACCAGCCACCGCTCAAGGCGTTCCTCGCAGAGATCAGGTCCGC
>DASQDO010000237.1:0-7483 GCA_035634135.1 Actinomycetota bacterium | reverse complement strand
CGACGCGGCCGCCGGCGTGCTGCTGTGGATCGGGCTGCTGCAGCCGGTGTCGGCGGTCGCTTTCACGCTCGACGGCATCCTGATGGGAGCGTCGGACATGCGCTATCTGGCGGGGGCGATGGCCGCGTGCAGCGCGTGCTTCGTCCCCGTCGCACTGGTCTCGGTCGGGGCGGGGTGGGGGACCGCCGGATTGACCGCGGGCCTGGCGGTGTGGCTGGCGCTGCGCTCGCTGCTGACGGGGTGGCGCTTCGCCAACGGGCGCTGGCTGCGGGCCGGAATTGCCCGCGCCGTCAGCTGACGGTGAACGTCTCGACGAGCAGCCGGTCGTCCGTCGCGTCGCCTTCGGCGACGTCCACGTCCTTCGAGACCCGGTAGATGCCGGGCTCCAGCGGCATCTCGTCCGCGCAGCCGCCGAGCGACTCGGCCGGGCTGCGATCGCCGGGGTCGAGCGAGATCGCCTCGCCGGAGAACGCGCATCGGAAGCCGACGTCCTTCCACTTGCCGGCGACCCATCGCTCGAGGTCGTAAGAGTGCCCGTAGACGACGGTCTGCTTCGAGTCGTTCACGAGGACGTGCTCCGGGAACGGCCCGGCGGCGACCTCGGCCGGGATCACTTCGAGCCGGACGTTGCCGCCCTTCGCCTCGATGACACCGGGGTCGTCGCAGCCGGTCAGCAGCAACGCCGCGGCCACGATCGCTAGCGCCCGCATAACCGAGAGGCTACGCCCCCGCGCGGCTAACGGATGGAGAAAGCGGGCTCGGTGCCCGTCGCCGGCGGACGCCCGATCGTCAGAGACGGGAAGCTCTGGCGGCGCACCGCGTCGCGCGGCGGGCTGAGCGGGATCCACAACGCGAACGTCGAGCCGGTCTCGTCCGACTTCTCGAGCATGACGTCGCCGCCGATGGCCTCGGCGAGCTTCTTGCAGATGTAGAGGCCCAGCCCGGTGCCGCCTGCGGCCCGGGTCGACGACTGGTCGATCTGGTAGAAGCGGTCGAAGATCCGCGCCTGCTCGATGTCCGGGATCCCCGGCCCCTCGTCCGCGACCGACACCACGATGTGCTCGCCCTCGACGCGGCCCCCGATCGTGATCGTGGTCCCGTCCGGCGCGTACTTGAGCGCGTTGTCGACGAAGTTCGAGACCACCTGATGGACCTTCGTCTCGTCGGTGTCGACCTCGAGCAGGCTGTCGAAGGTGAAGCCGAACGAACGGTTGCCCGTGCGGGCCCGGAACTCGTCGACGACGTGGTGCGCGAGCTTCTGGAGCAGCACGGGGGTGACGAGGAGCTTGTCGCTGTCGGACTCGATGCGCGAGACCACGAGCAGATCCTCGATCAGCCGTCGCAGTCTCTCGCTCTGACGGTCGACCGCCTCGATGAACGAGCGCTGGTCGTCGGGTGAGAACTCGACGTTCGGCCGGAGCAGCGTCTTGATGTAGCCCTGGATGGACGTGAGCGGGGTACGCAGCTCGTGCGACACCGCGGCGACGAAGTCGTCCTTGAGGCGGTTCATCTCCGTGAGGTGCGCGAGCGACTCCTCGAGCCGGCCGACGAGGCGGGCGTTCTCGAGCGAGACGCTGGCGTGGTTCGCGAGGGTCTCGAAGAGCTTCAGGTCGGCCTCGTCGAACGTGCTGACGTCGCCGAGCCGGCTCCCGACGGCGAAGGTCCCGATGACCCCGTCCCCGCCGTGGAGCGGGGCGACGATCGCGTCCCGCATGCCGCGGGCCTCGAAGTGCTTGCGGATGTTCTCGTTGAGGATCGGCTTCGGGATCAGCAGGGCCTCGCCCTCGGACGCGACCCGGGCCCAGACGCCGTCGCGCGGGTCGAGCTCGAGCTCGCGCATCAGGTAGCCCTCTTCTCCCGGCCCCATCGAGCTGCGGAACGCGGCCTCGCCGGGCGTGGGGAAGAACGTGATCTGCGCGACCTCCGCCTGGAACATCTTGCGCGCCTGTGACAGGAGCTCGGAGATGGTCGCCTCGATCTGCAACGAGCCCTGGACGACGCGGCTCGACTCGTAGAGGGACTCGAGGCTCTTGTGCTTCTGGCGCTCGGACGTGTAGGCGCGGTAGGCGAAGAAGACGGTGGCGACGGGGACCAGCAGGAGCCACGCCGCCTCGGGCCGCTCCCACATGAGCGTCGCGGCGACGAGAGCGATGCACGTGTTCGTCATACCGACCATGACCCCGAGGCCGAGACCCTCGGTGAGCGTCTCGAGGTGCAGCTTGCCCTCGCTGAGCGAGATCGCGATCGTGATCATCACGGCGGCCAGCACGGTCGTCAGCGCGACCGCGACCACCGTCCCGATCCATCCGGTGAGCCCGGCGGGGTCGCCGCGTCCGACCACCCAGTGGAACAGGAGAGAGGCGAAGGTCGCCTCGAGCGACAGGTGCGCGAGGTTGAAGACGAGCTTCAGCGGCGACTGCCGGCGGTGGAGCACCAGCGCGGTGCCGGATCCGACGAGCTGCGCGAGCACGAGGACCGGGGGAGCGAGGAAGTAGAGCCCGAGGACGAGCGGGATCTCGCTGAGCGAGAACGAGTGCGCCTCGCGGCGGAACTGCAAGTGAACGACGTAGACCTCCGCGAGGAAGAAGAGCCCTGCGATCGCCCACCACGGGATCTCGAACGGGTTGTCGACCGAGTCGACGCCGGCCGCTCCCAGTGCGGCGACGAGCAGCGCGGCCAGGCCCGCGATGGCGATGTTCAGCAGCCAGACGCGGGTGGTGCCGGACAGGCGAAGGAGCGGGGGGAGGACCCCCCGCTCCTGCTCGACCGAAACTGCCCCGGTGATCGCCTTCATTCGTCTTTCTCTAGTCGGACGTTGCGGTGTCTGCCTTCAACTCGTGCGGTGTTTTCTGCGGGTCTTGCCTAGGACCAGGTCTGACCGGACCAGGTCTGTCCCGACCACGTCTGACCGGACCAGGTCGGGCCGCACCACGTCTGGCCGGACCACGTCTGTCCGGTCCAGGTCTGGCCGCTCCAGGAGGCACCCGACCAGCTTGCGCCGGACCAGCTGGCGCCGTTCCACTGGCCACCGCTCCAGGTCTGGCCGCTCCAGCTCGCACCCGACCAGCTGGCGCCGTTCCAGGCGTTGCCGAAGATGTCCTGCTCGCCTGCGAGCACGTGGTCGATCGGGGGACACGCCTCCTCGGCGGTCTGGGCCGGGGTCACAGGTGCCGGCTCGGTCGTGGTGGCCGGTGCCGGCTCGGTCGTGACGGCCGGAGCCGAGCTTTCGGCCGGAGCCGTACCCGCGGTCTCCTCGGCCGGAGCCGTACCCGCGGTCTCCTCGGCCGGAGCCGTCGCCGGCTCGGCAGAGTCGTCCGTCGCCGGCTCCGTCGCCTCGACGACGGCGCCCGAGGTCTCGGTCACGTCGGTGACCGTGTCCGTGACCGTGCTCTCGACCGTCTCGACGACCGGCTGCGGAGCGGGGGTCGCGGCAGCCGCGGTGGCCGCGGCAGCCTTCGTCTCCTCGTAATTCTGGAGACAGGCCTTGTCCGGGCCCTTCATGACGAGGTGGACGGTGCCGCGGGCCTTCTCGAGAGAGCCGGTCCCGGTGGCGCGGGGCCACGTCTGGGTCGCCAGGAGAGGCGTCGCCGCCTTCTGCGCGGCCCTCACGTTCACGAGGCCCGCGCCCTGCTCCTGAGCGTCGGCGGCAGGTAGCTTCGTGGCGGTGCTCGTCAGGAGCGCCTTGACCTGGTCCGGCGTGAGGTTCGGACGGTGCTGCAGGAGGACCGCAGCCGCGCCCGACACCATCGCGGCCGCCTGGGACGTGCCGCTGCCCTTGAACAGGCGGGCGTTCACGCGGCCCTCGGGGTGCGCTGCGTCGAGGTTGGACCCGGGGGCCCGGAGGCTTGCGACGGACTTGCCGGGGGCCACGACGTCGGGGCCGCGCGTGGCGGTGCCACGGGCCGACCAGTCGGGCACGACGTCGTCGGTGTTGTCGTACGGCGTCCCCTTGGTGTCGGCGGCGCCGACGGCGATCACGTACGGGTCGTAGGCCGGGTTGTTCAGCGCGTTGTTGCCGAACTGCGAGTTCCCGGCGGCGACGACGACGACGATCCCCTTGTGCCACGCGACCTCGGCCGCGTACGTCAGCGGGTCGACCAGGTAGCTCTGCGTGCCGTCCGTGCCGAAGGAGAGGTTCAGCACCCGGACGTTCAGCCCCCCGGTGTTGCGGTGCTGGACGACCCAGTCGATCGCCGCGATGACCTGCGACACGTCCGTGGCGCCGTCCGAGGCCGCGACCTTGACGTTCAGGATGCGAGCGTCGGGCGCGATGCCCTGGAAGTTGTCGTGGTCGGTCTTGGACCGCTTGCCGGTCTCGGTGACGGCCGCGTCGCGCCCGGCGATGATGCCGGCCATGTGCGTGCCGTGCCCGAACGTGTCGAGGTAGCGGTGCGGCTCGGAGCCGGACTCGAGGGAGAGGTCCGGGCCGTTCACGACCTTGCCCGGGTACGTCAGGCCCTCGACGGGCAGGACGCCCGAGTCGATGAGCGCGACGTCGACGCCCTTGCCGGTGAACCCGTCGTGCCAGGTGTCGTCGGCCTTGAGCGCGAGGCGGGCCTGGTACATCGAGCCCGGCGCGGTGGCGCCGTCGTACCCGTCGACCGCGTGCAGCAGGTGGACGCGCTGGTCGCGCGTGACCGAGTGGACCTTGCGGACCGACTCGAGTGCGGGGAGACCGGCCTTGGGGACCGTCGCAGTGAATCCGTCGATCAAGCCGATATGGCGGCCGACCTCGCCACCGAGGTCCTCGACCATCTGCTCGGGCTCGGAGCCCGCACCGGGGAGCTCGCGGACGATGACGTCGACCATCTCCGACGTCGCCAGCGCCATCTGCTGAGCCATCCCGGGCACCGACGCGAAAAGCAGACCCAACGACAGGCCTACGGCGGCTAGGAATTGGCCCTTCTTGGAATCGTTCCAGCTGATCCCGAACGCTATCTTCATACGCGAACCCCCTCCTGGGCACTGCACCGGCAAAACACGAAAATCCACCCTCCCGGTGAAACTCCTGCCCCCGCAGTCCCTTCATCGGCACCCGATCGGGAAATCCCCATGGTCCTTTCACGTCATCTCGCGCGCACTTCGAACGGACTAGTCAGGGGCTGCGATGTGTCCGGTTTCGCGCCGGGATGGGGGACTAGACCGCGACGGGATCGGCGGTTTAGAGCAGTTCGCGCAGCGCGGCGAAGCAGCGATCGAGGTCGCGTTCGTCGTTGAAGAAGTGCGGCGAGACGCGCAGCGCGGCCCCCCTCTTGTCGAGCACGACATCGCGCTCGAACAGGGCGTGGAGGACCTCCTTCGCGCGCTCGGGCCCTCCGGGGACCCCGAGCCGCACGAGGCCGCCTCGCCTCGCCTTGTCGCGCGGAGACGTCACCTCGATCCCCGCGTCGTCGGCGCGGGCGACGATGCCCTCCGTCAGCTCCTGGTTGCGGCGGCGGATCTCGTCCACGCCTACCTCGAGCACGATCTCGAGGCCCGCGGCCGCGGTCCACGCCTGCGGGAGCGTCAACGTCCCGGTCTCGAAACGGCGGGCGTCGTCCCGCAGCCTCAGCCCGGTGCGGTCGAACCCGAAGAAGTCCTTCGTGCCGAACCAGCCGACGACCCGGGGCTCCATGCGCTCGATCAGGTCGCGACGGCAGTAGAGGAACGCGATGCCCTGACCGCCGCACAGCCACTTCAACGCGCCGGTGAGCAGCACGTCGGCGCCCAGCTCGTGCACGTCGATCGGGACGATGCCCGAGCCGTGGAAGTCGTCGACCACGACGAGCGCGCCGTTGTCGTGGGCGGCCGCGACGATCGCGGGCGCGTCCATGATCCAGGACGACTCGAACAGGACGCGGTTGAGGTTGACGACGGCGGTCTGCTCGTCGATGCGTGCGATCACGTCCTCGGCCGGCACGGTCACGCCGTCGGGGGAGCGCACGACCTCGACCTTTGCCCCCGCCTTCTCAGCCGCACGCCACACGTAGTGGTTCGTCGGGAAGTCCATGTCGGTGAGGACGACCTTCGGCCTCTTGTCGAAGTCGAGGCACGTCCCGATCTGCGAGAGCCCGGCCGAGACCGAAGGGACGATCGCCGTCTCGTCGGGATCCGCCCCGATCAGCTGCGCGAACAGCGCCCGGCACTGCTCGAGCTTGGGCATGCCGTGGTCGAACCACAGCTCCTCGGGCCCGAGCCGGGACCACAGGTCGAGGTGCTCGAGGGCGGCGGCCCGGGCGCGGTTGGAAAGGGGGCCGAGCGACGCGGAGATGAGATACGTCCTCTCCCCGGCGACGGGGAACTCGGAGCGATAGGCGGCGAGGTCGGTCACGCCCGCCAGGGTATCGCCGGGCCGGGCGGCCCCGGCGTCGACGAACACCTCTTCTTCCGGAGGGCCGTGGTTCGTCTGGTACGTGTGGTTGGCGTGGTACGAGAGGTTGGGTTCCCAACCACGCGTACCAGCGCGACCACGCGTACCACGGCCTCCGCGAGGAGGGTCGTCAGGGGGCCGGCCCGCGAAAACGGAAATTAGAGTTACACGCTCGTCGTTTACGATCCCATCGTGCCGAAATCATCCTCGTCGGCCTCGGGGAACCTCGTCATCCGGGGGGCCCGCGAGCACAACCTGAAGAACGTTCACCTCGAGCTGCCCCGGGACGCGCTGATCGTCTTCACGGGGATCTCCGGCTCGGGGAAGTCGTCGTTGGCCTTCGACACCATCTACGCCGAGGGCCAGCGCCGGTACGTCGAGTCGCTGTCGTCCTATGCCCGCCAGTTCCTCGGCCAGATGGACAAGCCCGAGGTCGACTTCATCGAGGGCCTCTCGCCGGCGATCTCGATCGACCAGAAGTCGGCGTCCCGGAACCCCCGTTCGACCGTCGGGACGATCACCGAGATCTACGACTACCTCCGCCTGCTGTTCGCCCGGATCGGCCGTCCGCACTGCCACAACTGCGGCCGTGCGGTCGCCCGGCAGACCCCCGAGCAGATCGTCGACCAGATCCTCGAGCTGCCGGAGGGGACGCGCTTCCAGGTCCTCGCCCCGATCGTCCGGAGCCGCAAGGGCGAGTTCACGAACCTGTTCGAGGACCTCGCCCGGCGGGGCTACGCCCGCGCCCGGGTCGACGGCGAGGTGCGCGCGCTCACCGAGAAGATCCGGCTCGACCGCTACTTCCAGCACGACGTCGACGTGATCGTCGACCGCCTCGTGCTGAAGGAGGGGATCGTCAGCCGGCTGACCGACTCGATCGAGACCGCTCTGCAGCTGGCCGAGGGGACCGCGGCGATCGACCTCGTCGACGACGCCGGCGAGGACATCCTGTTTAGCCAGCACTTCGCGTGCACGTTCTGCGGGCTCTCCTTCGACGAGCTGGCGCCGAGGAACTTCTCGTTCAACTCGCCCTACGGCGCGTGCGAGCGCTGCGACGGGCTCGGGACGCACCTCGAGGTCGACGCCGACCTCGTGATCCCGAACCCGGACCTGTCAATCGAGGAGGGCGCGATC
>DASQDO010000236.1:0-4853 GCA_035634135.1 Actinomycetota bacterium | reverse complement strand
TCGTCGCACTTCTCGATCAGGCAGACATCGATAGGGTCGTCGCAGCGCGTCTCGTCCATCAGGCAGTAGACGGGCTGCCGCGCGCAGAGGCGTTCCGTCAGACAGATCTCGTCCGGGCGGAGCGCGTGTGGACCGCCTCCCACAGAAGCCGCCAGCAGAGCCCCCAGCACGTGCACGAGCATGCAACGAGGCTACGCCCCCGGCGGCTCCTAGTATCGGCCCCCGAAAAACCGACAAGAGGAGGGTCAGGGATGCCACAGCTTCCGGACGGGACCACGATCACCTGGCTGGGCCACTCGACGTTCCTCGTCGAGACGGCCGGCGCCCGCATCCTGATCGACCCGTGGGTACAGGGGAACCCGGCCTGCCCGGACGAGATGAAGGACGTCGGCGACCTCGACGCGATGCTGATCACACACGGCCACTTCGACCACATCTCCGACGCCGTCGAGATCGCCAAGAGCAAGGGCCCCCAGACCGTCTGCATCGCCGAGACCGCACACTGGCTCGGCTCGAAGGGCGTCGAGAACGTGATCGACATGAACAAGGGCGGCACGGTCGAGGCCGCCGGCTGCCGCGTCCACATGGTCCACGCGGTGCACTCGTGCGGCATCACCGACGGCGACACGATCGTCTACGGCGGCGAGGCCGCGGGCTACGTCCTCGAGCTCCCCGGCGGCTTCAGCATCTACCACGCAGGCGACACCGCGGTGTTCTCCGACATGGCGTTGATCGGCCGCCTGCTCGCGCCCGACCTCGCGCTGCTCCCCATCGGCGACCACTACACGATGGGGCCGCGCTCGGCCGCGGAGGCAGTGCGCCTGCTCGGCGTGAAGGCCGTCGTGCCGATGCACTTCGGGACGTTCCCGGTCCTGACCGGGACCCCGGAGGACCTCCGGCGCGAGGCCGCGGACGTGAAAGGGCTCGAGGTCGTCGACCTGCGGCCTGGCGGCTCGCTGGGGGGTTAGGCCCGGACGAACGTCAGGACGGCGTACGTCCAGTCGCCCGCGGTCGCAAGCGTCACGTCGCCGTCCCAGTACCGCAAGAGCCGGCGCAGGATCGCGTAAGTCACCATGTCCGGATAGGGCGCGTCTAGCGACTCGATCCTCCGGGCGAGGTCCGCCGCGGGCGCGATCGCGATCCGCACCTCTACGCGCTCCCCGGCGTCGACGACCTCGGGTGGCGCGGGGGCCGCGTCGACGCAACGCTGCAGCAGGCCGCGTACCTTCGCCACGTCGGCGCGGACCGCCGTGCCGGCGCCGCCCGGGACCAGCTCGCCGAGGTCGGCCGGCGGCGGCGCAGGCTCGATCCGGCCCCGGTCGAACGACCTGACGAGATGGATGTCCTTGACGACCTGCGCGGCCTTGCGGGCCTCCTGCGCCGCGAGCTTGATGAACCTCTCGCGGTCGGGATGGCCGGGGTTCTCGGACGCGATGTGGGCGAAGCCCTGGACGCTCGACAGCATCCCGCCGAGCTCGTGGACGAGCACCGACAGCTCGGGGCTCTCATCCATCGGCGTCCTCCCCCGCCTCCGTCAGCACGTCGGTCGCGCCGAGGGCCGCAGCCCAGCCTTCGTCGGGGTCCTCGACCGCGATCCGCAGCACCCAGCCCTCCTGTGGCGCGCCGCCGACGGCCTCTTCGTCCCACGCGAACCAGCGCAGGCGTTCCGCAGCCGCGCCGAGCTCGGCCGCGTCCACCGGCCACGGCAGGTCGGCGAGGAGCGCGGTGGTGTACCAGGCGGAGAAACGGCCGAGCGCGGCCCCCCTGCGGCGACCGTGAGCCCCGCCGCTGGCCGCGGCCCAGGCCATCTGCCGGAACGCCTCGTCCACGCCGATGGACGCGAGACGCACCGGCCCGTACGTGAGCGAGCCGATCGCCCCGGCCGCGTCCCCGTCGACGACGACCGCGCGGGCCGCTCCGTTCGACTCGTTCGTCCACGGGGTGACGAGCTCGAGCAGCGCGTCCACGATCTCGTCCTCGTCGAGCTTCACGGGGGCCCCCGGGTCGGCCTCCTCCCACGGTGCCTGCGGCTCCCACGGCTCCTGGACCTCGACGAGGTTCGAACGGAACGTCGCGAGCGCGTACGGCGGCTCCCACGGCGCGATCCTGAGCGGCACGTCCACGAGCCCGGCATGCGCGCGCTCGTCGGTGTCGAGCGTCTCGCCGCGCAGCACGCGCTCCTGCGCGACGAACGACGCTGTCACGGGATCCTCGAGATGTGCCACCAGCTCGTCCCACGAATGCGTCGACGCCGCCACCTCCGTCAGGGGGCCGTGCGCGAACCTCCCGATCTCCGGCGTGAGGACGGAAGCCGCGTACTCCCCCGGCGCCTCGAGAGCGATGCGGTAGTCGACGTGCGCGCTGATCGGCCACAGCTGCTTGCCGCGGTCGAGCGCGTCGTCACAGGCGTCGGCGAGGTCGAGCAGCTCGTCCCACTCTCGGGCCGCGCACATCCCGTCGACGGCCCGCAGGAGCCCGTTGAGGTCCGCCGCCTCGACGAGGTCGTAGAGGGCCTGTCTCACATCGGCCCCGCCGTGCGAGCATGGGGGTGATCGCCGAGCGAGAGGAGCCGACCGTGGACGACGTCCTGCAATGCCCTCACTGCGACCTCAAGTTCGCGTCACGTGGGGACCTGGACCAGCACATCGCGTTCGACCACCCGAGAGAGGACAAGGACTCAGCCGGCTAGGAGAGCCGCTCGGCGAGCCGGCGCCCGGCCCGGTTCGCGATCCCGTAGATCGACAGCATGGGGTTCACGCCCGACGCCGTCGGGAACGCGGACGCGTCGGTGACGAAGAGGTTGCGGACCTCGTGCGACTCGTTGTCCGCGTCGACCGCGGAGGCCGCCGGGTCCACACCCATCCGGCACGACCCCATCTGGTGGTACGAGAAGAACGTGAGCCCTGCGCGATAGCCGGCGCGCCGCGTCTCGTCCGCCCACCGTTCGTGCGCGCCGGGGGGGCCGGGGCGGTAGGAAACCCACGAGTGGTGCTGCGAGAACACCTCGGTCGCGCCGGCCGCCTCCATCACCTTCCCTGCCGCGACTACGCCGTCGGCGATCCTGCGCTCGTCGGAGGGCGTGAGCTTGTAGTCGACGCGCGGCCCCCCGTCGCGCGCGATCCGGACCCGTCCGGCCGTCTCGTCGCGCGCCAGCACCGCGCACAGCGACAGCTTGCCGAAGCGGCTCATGAGGTCGAGGTGATGCCGAGACGACACCCACGGGAGCGCGGCCGACCCCGCTCCGGGATGAACGGGCACGGTCTCGAAGATCGGCCCGTACCCCCCGTCGGCGCCGCGTAGCTCGGCCGAGTACCGCGACTGCAGCGTCCCCTCCCACATGTTCACGTCGTCGTCGAAGACGCCGAACGCAGCCGTGCCCGGGTGCAGGCGCAGGTTTCGCCCCACCTGCCCCCCTAGACCCGACCGCAGCAACAGGGCCGGGGTCTCGATGGCACCGCCGGCGACGACGACCGCGCGTGCCTCGATCGTCAGACGGTGTCGGCCGCAGACGGCGACGATCCCCGTCGCGCGGCCGTCGGTGATGCTCACCCGGCGCACGTCGGCTCCGGTGAATATGCGCGCCCCCGCATCGGCGGCGTCCTGCAGGTAGGTCACCATCGTCGACTGCTTGGCGCCGACGCGGCAGCCGAACCCGCAGTACCCACATGCCTCGTCCTGCGTGCACCCTCGCACCGCACGCGGCAGCGCGTCGACGTGCCAACCCAGCTTCTTCAGGCCCTCCTCGAGCACCTCGTCCCGGCGGCCCGCGGCGCTCGAGTCGGTGTTGACGCCGAGCCGTTCGCTCACCTGGTCCAGCGACTCGACGAACTCCCCGGAGACGAACGCATCGATGCCCGAGGTCCGTCGCCATTGCTCGAGCACGTGCGGGGGCGTCTTGAACGACGTCGTGTAGTTGACGACGGTGCCGCCGCCGAGCGTCGCGCCGGCGATGATGCGGCAGCCGAGGTCGCTGGTCGCGAGCGTGAGGCCGTAGAGGTACATCTGGCGCGTCGCCTCGTACTCGCGGTGGTGGAAGTCGGACTCTGAGACGTACGACCCCTTCTCCAGGACGACGACGTCGAGCCCGGCTGCCGCGAGCTGCGCGGCCGTGCAGCCACCGCCGGCTCCCGAGCCCACGACGACCACGTCGCACGCGGTCACGGTGTCTTCTTCGATCGCGATCGGGTCGAGCCGCTTCGGCACGTCGGGGGCCGGGGTCAGCGGGCCCGAGTAGCCGATCCGCTCCCACTGGCGCGGCACGGTCCCGTAGAACGTCGAGAGGACGAGGGAGATCACGACGTTGGCGAGGTCCCGCAGCGGCGGGAGCGAGCTCGACTTCCACCTCTGCAGCAGGGCTTCGGCTTCCGTCGCCGTCAGCCACGAGACCGGGACAGGACGCCCGGTCAGCGCGAGCGCTCCGGCCCGCGAGTCGAGCGTCGCCAGCGCCGTCACGAGCTGGCGCCGTTGCGACGTGGTCGGCAACAGGTCGGCGACCTCGAGCATCCGCGGGAGGAGGCCGGGCTCGTACTCACGCCCGACGACCCCGCGCGCCAGCGCAACCAGCACGGCGCGGCTCGATGCGGGATAGCGGTCTGGCGCGGTCACTAGTAGGAGTTCCTACACCCGCGCGGGGGTGGCTGCTACCGGCGGCGCGGCGGGCGGCGCGAACGGCGATGCTGGCGGGCCTTGGGGTTCTTGCGGCGGCGCGGGGCGTCCTCGGAGACGCGCTTCGGCCGCTCGGCCTGAGCTTTCTCGACCGCGGCGATCACGTCGGCGGTCGCGTTCTCGTCGACGTCGCCGCTCGTGAGCAGGAGCTGGAACAGCACGGCCCGCTCGAACTCCTGGATCGAGTC